>JBBIHP010000042.1:0-21799 GCA_037446915.1 Ignavibacteria bacterium | reverse complement strand
AAGAATTGGAAGGGTTACCAACAGAATATGCACTTAATCAAAACTATCCAAATCCTTTTAACCCTACTACAACTATTGAATTCGCATTGCCAAAAAGCGGCGAAGTAAATCTTGTTGTATATGATATTCTGGGTAGAGTTGTTAAAGAATTGGTCTCCGGTGTATTCGAAGCTGGAAATCATAAGGTTAATTTCAATGCTACTAACCTTGCATCGGGAATCTATTTCTACAAATTGAAAGCCGGAGATTTTGTAAGTGTTAAAAAGTTAACGCTTCTTAAGTAATCGGCTGTTTATACTATCATAAATATTTTATGATAGTAATTACATCTTGATTAGAATATAATTAAGGTGTTCTTAATAAGTAATTGAAAATTAAAACAGCCCCGATTTATTGGGGCTGTTTTTTAAAACGATTTAATAATTATAAATAGAACTATAATGATAAAATTAAATACCAACCTGAAAAGAATTGTATTTACAATCGCGGCATTTTTAATAACTACAATTTTTACTCAAGCCCAAACCGGTGTTCCGCAAACAAATGTACCGTCACTAAAAGATGTTTTCAAAAACGATTTTAAGATTGGTTGCTTACTTTCCTATCCTCATGTTGGGTTTCCTGATGATCCACCCGTTCCCGGTCAGTCTGCTGTTGTTTCACCTTACGGTGGTCAGCTAATCAAGTTTCATATGAACAGTATGTCCCCCGGTAATAATATGAAACCGCAATACACAGTCGATTTAAACGCAAGTGCTGCAGCATACAACAATGCATCGGCAGCCGATAAAGATTATGCCGATACACATCCCGTAGTTAAGTTTAATGGTAATCTTATTGCACAACTTAATTGGGCAAAGAGACAGGGATTTACATTCAGAGGACATACACTTGTGTGGCATAGTCAAACTCCCGGTACAGCATTTTTCAGGACGGGATATTCAGCATCAGGTGCAAGATTATCCAAGGAAAAGATGACTGAACGAATGGAGAATTACATAAAGGAAGTAATTCGGTTATTACACGAAGGGTGGCCCGGTTTACTTTCTGCAATGGATGTAGTTAATGAAGCCGTAAACGATAATGGTAGCGATAGGACGACTGATAGCGAATGGTATCAGACATTTGGCGATAATAGTTACATAATGAAGGCGTTTGAATTTACAAGAAAGTATTGTAATCAGTATGGTGAAACGCAAATTAAACTTTATTATAATGATTACAGCACTCATGTAGCAAGCAAAGCTAATGGTATAGTTAGAATTTGCACGCCAATTTTTCAAGCTGGATTCTTAGATGGAATCGGTATGCAGGAACATAATTCTATTTCTACTCCCACAGCTTCTCAATGGATTGCATCCTATAATAAATTTGAACCGATCTGCAATGAAATGGCTGTTACAGAACTTGATGTTAGAACATATAGCGCTAATCCTTCGGAGACTTTGCTTACCCAGCAAGCAAATCAATATGCACAATTATTTAAATGTTTTATTGAACGGAGTTATTACTCGGGAAGAGGTAAAATCATCAGCGTTTCAAAAGATGGGTTGAATGATCAATATACATTTGTAACAAATGAGTCCACTTCACTCTGGACAGCTAATAACCAGTGTAAACCTGCTTTTTATGCCGTTGTTGATGTTGGAATTTATTATAACAAATTGGATTCTTTATTAAAATATGTAGCATCATTGAGACAATCGGAATATACATCCCAATCATGGTCAAATTATTCTAATGCTTTTAGCTCTGCTCAAAATGCATTTCTGCAGACGTATTCAACTTATACTCCGGCACATACATTGCTTAAAAATGCTTTCAATGATTTGAACAAGTCAATTAACGATCTGGTAAAAATCACAACTGATATTGCCGGTAATGAAAATATTCCGGAAGATTTTTCACTTTATCAAAATTACCCTAATCCTTTTAATCCGGCGACAGTTATTAACTATAAGATTGCAGCTTACAGCCATGTTCAATTAAAAGTTTATGATTTACTTGGCAGAGAAGTAGCAACATTAGTTAATGAATACAAACAGCCCGGGAGTTATAACGTAGAATTCAGAGTTAAGAGTTCAGAGTTACCAAGCGGAGTTTATTTATATAATTTAATCGCCGGTAATTTTTCTGACACTAAAAAATTTGTATTACTCAAATAAAAAATCTGTATTGTTTTTGTGGATAGATATTAAATGTAACTTCAATAAAGAAATTAATAGTAAGTTTTTAGTATAATATACCACTATAAGTAAAAGTTGTTTTATAAAATTATCAGGATCTACTTTGAACAGAAAATTATTTGTCATATTCTTTCTTGCTTGTTCAGTACAAATGTTTGCGCAACCTCTTGCACAGGGAAATGATAAATTCTTGGGTGCCGGAACGAGCAGTTATATCTATAGGGACTTCTTTAAGTTCTGGAATCAGATAACCCCGGGTAATGACGGTAAGTGGGGCTCTGTTGAAAATATCCGAGGTCAATATAACTGGACTAACCTTGACAGGATTTATAATTATGCTCTCAGCACTAATCTAATTTATAAACATCATGTCCTTGTATGGGGGCAGCAGCAGCCCGGATGGATTACTTCTTTAAGTACTCAGGATCAGAGGACAGCAATTGAAAACTGGATTAAGAATGTATGCCAGCGTTATCCGTTAGCCAGATACATAGAAGTTGTAAATGAACCGATTAATGCTCCACCTTCATATGCTGCCGCTCTAGGAGGTAATGGTACTACCGGTTGGGATTGGGTTATAACTGCATTCCAGCTCGCACGTCAGTATGCACCAGCAAATGTTAAATTACTGTTAAATGAGTATAACTTTCTTCATAACAATTCTGCAACAAACAATTACATAACAATAATCAATCTATTGAAAGAGAGAGGATTGGTTGATGGAGTTTGTGTTCAAGGACATTACTTCGAATTCCGAAGCGACATCCGTAGTTCCAACACCTATGTTTATGATATCAATACAATTAAGAGTAATCTGAATAAAATTACAGCTCTGGGATTACCCGTTTACGTTTCCGAATTTGATATTGATGAAGATAAAGACGCTGACCAGTTAGCACAGTATAAAATATATTTCCCGATATTCTGGACTAACCCCGGTGTTAAGGGAATTACATTATGGGGTTACATCGAAGGGGATGTCTGGAATTCTCATCCGTACTCATTTTTAATTAGATCGGATGATTCTGAACGTCCAGCTCTTCAATGGTTACGAACTTATATTGCATCTCCTTTACCACCAGAAATTATTTCGCCTAACATTGTTGTTGATGTTGAACGGAATCCAGTATTAAAATGGCGATCTTCAAAAACCGCAACATCGTACAGAGTACAGATTTCAACCAATAGTGTTTTTGCTAATGTAGATAAAGATACTACTGTTACGGATACTTTATGTCAGATGAAAATGCTCGCTGCTAATACAAGGTATTATTGGCGCGTTAGTGGCTCGAATAATAAAGGAACCAGCGATTACTCCATTACTGCAAGTTTTATTACTGGAGACAGAATTGTTTCAGTTAATCAGCCGGATAAAATTCCCGCTCAATATTCATTATTTCAGAATTACCCGAATCCTTTTAATCCAAGCACTGTTATAGAATTTCAAATCCCATATCAAAGTCATGTTCAATTAAAAATTTACGATTTACTTGGAAGAGAAGTGGCAACTTTAGTAAATGAATACAAACAAACAGGGAAGTATAATGTAGAATTCAGAGCGCAGAATTTAGAGTTACAAAGCGGAATTTATTTCTATAATTTAAGAGCCGGTAATTTTTCTGCAACAAAGAAATTAATTCTTCTAAAATAAATTAACACATAATTAAAAAGAGATTCATATAATTATCCGGGGATATAACCATGAAAAATCATAACGCATTATTTTTTATAAACAGGTTGATTAAAAACTTTACGCGTTCATCCGACAAAAATTACAAAGCAATTATTGCTTTTTTGATTTTCTTAATCGGAGGATTTCAAACAGAAGTCTTATCACAACCCTTAGCAGCTGGTAAAGACAAATTTTTAGGCTGTTGTATCCGGAATACTATCCGGACAAATTTTACAAAATATTTTAATCAAGTAACTCCGGAAAATTCCGGTAAGTGGGAGAGTGTTGAATTTTCAAAGGATAATTATAACTGGACCTCGCTCGATCTCGCATACAATTATGCGGTTGCAAATGGATTTAAGTATAAGCATCATACACTTGTCTGGGGGCAACAATCACCGGCATGGATTAGTAGTCTTAGCATAACCGAACAGAGAGCACAAATCGAAGAATGGTTCAGATTGGTCGGTCAGAGATATCCGTTGATGAATCAGGTTGATGTAGTCAACGAACCGATTCATGCGCCGCCCGATGGACAGAGTAATCGAGTTAATTTCAAAGCAGCTCTTGGCGGTGATGGCGCCACAGGATGGGATTGGGTTATTACTGCATTCCAGCTTGCAAGACAATTTATGCCGGTTGGCACGGAACTTTTAATAAATGAATACAACATTTTACATAGCAATACAGCAACGACTAATTACCTTAAAATAATTGACACATTAAAAGTCCGCGGACTTGTTGATGCCATTGGAATTCAAGGTCATTCATTTGAATTAAAGGGCAATTCACCTACTGTTATGCAGAGTAATCTAAATAGACTCGTTGCAACCGGATTGCCTGTCTATATAACAGAATTCGATTTCAATGACGCTGATGATAATAATCAATTGCAAGGTTATAGAACATACTTCCCGATTTTTTGGGATAACCCCGGCGTTAAAGGAATTACATTATGGGGCTATATGATTTATGAGATTTGGCAGTCATACGGATTCTTAATTGATGAACGAAACGCAGAACGTCCAGCATTACAATGGTTGCGTAATTTTATACTTGGACCTAAAATTCCTGCTGTTGTTTCACCTAATCTTGTTGTCGATCAACCTCGAAATCCGGTTTTGAAATGGAGAGTATCGCCCGGAGCTGTATCGTATAAGGTTCAGGTTTCTATTAATTCCGTTTTTTCATCTTCGGTTATTGATACAATAGTTGCTGATACAACGATGCAAACAAAAACGCTTGAAGCCAACACAAGATATTACTGGCGTGTGAGTGCTACAAATGATAAAGGAACAAGCGATTATTCAACAGTAGCAAGTTTCATTACCGGTGATAAAATTGTCTCTGTAAATGATCCGGATAATTTGCCCGACGAATACAAGCTGTTACAGAATTATCCAAATCCGTTTAATCCTTCAACAACAATTTCGTTCAGATTGCCGCAAAGAAATTATATCCGTATGGAATTGATCGATATGCTCGGTAAAGTAGTAATGAACATTGCCGAAGGGGACTTTGATGCTGGAACTCATAATGTGAAATTAAATATTCCGCATCTTTCATCGGGTGTTTATTTCTATAAATTAAATGCTGGTCAATTCAGTCAGGTTAAAAAACTTATTCTGATGAAATAATTAAATCAGTTTTAATAAATTGAGAAGAAAATGAAACGAGTAATAATATTCTCTTTTGCCATTCTAATATTAATTGGTTGTGGGTTAATTTGGAATAAAAATCTGAACAAAGGATCATTCCATACAGGAAATTATCCAAATCTTTTTGTTGAACTTTTAGGGTTGTCCAACCAAGAAGTTAAATTAAAAATTGATAATGCATTCAAGCAGCTTTTTTATGGTGATGATAAAAACGAACGCGTTTATTATCCTGTTGGAAATGATATGGCTTACATTTTAGATATAAATAATAATGATGTTCGTACAGAAGGCATGTCGTATGGAATGATGATAACTGTTCAACTTGATAAGAAAGCGGAATTCGATCGTTTATGGAAATGGGCAAAGACTTACATGCAGCATCAAAACGGTCCGCATAAAGATTATTTTGCCTGGCATTGCAGAGCCGATGGAACTAAAATAAGTGAAAACTCTGCTTCCGATGGTGAAGTCTGGTTGGTTATGACTCTCTTCTTTGCATCTGCAAGATGGGGTGATGGCGAGGGGATTTTTAATTATCGTTACGAAGCACAAAAAATTCTGGATGCAATGCTTAATAAAGAGGAATATTCTAACGAACGTAACGTTGTTACTAACTTGTTCAACAAAAAAAACAAACAGGTTGTGTTTGTTCCCTCGGGTGAAGCCGATGATTTTACCGATCCCTCTTATCACGTTCCTCATTATTATGAGCTTTGGGCTTTGTGGGCAGATAAAGAAAATATTTTCTGGAAAGATGCAGCAGATACAAGCAGAAGTTTTTTGAAAAGAGCCGTTCATCCAAAAACAGGTTTAGCACCGGACTACTCGAACTTTGACGGAACACCGATTGATCGGTGGGGTGGTGGTCACAACAATTTTCAGTATGATGCATGGCGTGTTGCAATGAATGTTGCGGTTGACTACCAGTGGTTTGCGAAGGATGAATGGGCGGTTGAACAATCTAATAGATTGTTAAGCTTTTTTTATTCTCAGGGAATAAAGGATTACGGAAGTTTATATACACTTGATGGGAAAGTATTATTCTTTGATCATAGTGAGGGTCTGGTAGCAATGAATGCAGTTGCAGCAATTGCTTCCGATCTTGAATTTAGAGAAGAATTTGTACGTGAGCTGTGGGAATTAAGAATGCCGACCGGACATTACCGATACTATAATGGATTATTAACAATGCTCGGATTGTTACAGGTAAGCGGAAATTTCAGGATTTACGATCTGAACAAATAATAAAATATAAATAGATTTCTTTCCAAGCTTATTGAAATTATTATTGGAGCTTTCCAATGAAAACCAGAATCAATTTTATCAGAATTACATTTCTTATTACTCTTCTATATACTTTTGAAATCTTTGGTCAGGTTAGATTACCAAAACTAATTAGCGATGGAATGGTATTGCAGAGAGATTCAAAAGTTAAAATATGGGGATGGGCATCACCCGGAGAAAAAGTTACAGTTCAATTCGTTAAGTATAAGTATACTGCAACTACAAATGAAAATGGTGAATGGAATATAACATTGCCAAAGTTAAAAGCCAGTGGTCCATTCGAAATGAATATTGATGCAAGCAATTCTATTACTATTAAAGATATTATGATAGGCGATGTTTGGGTCTGTTCAGGTCAATCTAATATGGAAATGCCTATGAAGCGCGTTTATCCTCTTTACGAAACTGATATTGCGAATTCTACAAATAATTTCATCCGTCAGTTTACTGTTCCCCAGAAATATGATTTTAACATTGCCCACAAGGATCTTGATAACGGTTCATGGCAATCTGCAAATCCTGAAACAGTCCTTAATTTTTCTGCCGCTGGTTACTTTTTTGCAAAGGATCTTTACGATAAGTATAAAATTCCAATTGGACTTATTCATACAAGTCTTGGCGGTTCTCCGGCAGAAGCTTGGATAAGCGAAGAGACATTGAAAAAATTTCCTCATTACTATAACGAAGCACAGCAATTTAAAGACAGTTCATTAATCAAACAGATTGAAACCAGCGATCAGCAAAGAATTAAAACATGGTATTCGCAACTCGAACAGAAAGACCTGGGTTATAAAGATTCATTAAAGTGGTCGGACCCAGCATTAAATACTGATAACTGGATTACTATGAATATTCCCGGATTCTGGGCAGATTCTGAAATAGGAAATGTTAACGGGGTTGTATGGTTCAGAAAAAAACTGAACCTTCCTCAATCATATACAGGGAAAAGTGCAAAGTTAATATTAGGAAGAATTGTTGATGCGGATTCAACATTTGTAAATGGAAAGTTTGTTGGCAATGTTACATATCAGTATCCTCCGCGCTGGTATGATCTTTCTGCAAATGTTTTACGTGAAGGTGAAAATGTAATTGCTCTCCGCGTAGTTAATAGTTCGGGTCGGGGCGGCTTCTTCCCCGATAAACCTTATCAGTTAATTGTTGATAATGATACGATTGACCTGAAAGGTGAATGGCAATTAAAATTAGGTGCAACAATGGATCCGCTTGGTAGCCAGACTTTTATACGATGGAAACCATTGGGATTGTATAATGCAATGATACATCCACTTCTCAATTATAGAATAAAAGGAGTAATCTGGTATCAGGGAGAATCGAATACCGCCGCTAATAAAGCAATAGAATATAGAAAATTATTTCCTGCTCTTATTTCGGATTGGCGGGAAAAGTGGAAACAGGGGGAATTTCCATTTCTCTTTGTTCAGCTCGCAAATTTTATGGATGCAAAAGATCAACCATCAGAAAGCTGGTGGGCATTATTAAGAGAATCCCAGCTTAAATCTCTTTCTGTTCCAAATACCGGAATGGCAGTAACTATAGATATTGGCGAATGGAACGATATTCATCCATTAAATAAAAAAGATGTTGGTAATAGATTAGCCCTTGCTGCAAGAAGGTTGGCGTATAAAGAAAAAAATATTGTTTACTCAGGACCGTTTTATAAATCGATGAGAATAAAAGGAAACACAATTGAACTTACATTTGGTAATGCTGGAAGTGGTTTAGTTTCTAAAGGCGGTGAGCTGAAACAATTTGCTATTGCCGGTGCAGACAAAAATTTTGTTTGGGCTAATGCAAAAATTGTAAAGAATAAAATAGTTGTGTGGAATGATCAGATTCAAAATCCAGTAGCGGTGCGGTATGCCTGGGCTGATAATCCGAAAGGAGCTAATCTGTATAATAAAGAAGGACTACCGGCTTCGCCATTCCGTACAGATGATTTTGAAAAATAAAAAATTGTAAATCATTAAAAAGGATTGATATGAAAAAAGCAATCTTTGCGGTAATCCTATTATTTTTTTTTATTTCAAATCTCTTGTCATTTCCATTAGATAAGAATTCTTACGTTTCAACAAAAAAAGCTAAAGGCGCTTTCACATTAGTTGAGAAAGGGAAATCTGCACCTATTATAATAAGTGAAGAAGATTTCCCGGGTGTGCAGCGCGTAATTAAACATCTTAAAACCGATATTAAAAATGTGAGCGGTGCTCAAGCTGATTTATTATTTGACTCTATTCCAATCTCAAAAGAAATTGTACTGATTGGAACAATTGATAATAATCCATTGATTGACAAATTAATTGATGAGGATAAAATTGATGTTCAGGAAATTATTGGTAAGAGAGAATCTTTTTTAATTCAGGTAGTGGATAAACCGTTTCCAAATGTAGATCGTGCATTAATTATTTCTGGAAGCGATAAACGCGGTACAATCTACGGTATCTATAATCTATCAGAACAGATTGGCGTCTCCCCCTGGTATTGGTGGGCTGATGTTCCGGTTAAGAAAAAACAAAACATTTACATTCTTCCAACCCGATTTACATTAGGCGAGCCCAAAATTAAGTACAGAGGAATTTTTATTAACGATGAAGCACCGGCACTTTCCGGCTGGTCGCAGAAAAAGTTTGGCGGATTCAACAGTAAATTTTATGAACATGTTTTTGAATTGATACTAAGGTTACGTGGGAACTTCTTATGGCCGGCAATGTGGGGAAGTGCGTTTTATGATGACGATCCAATTAGTCCTCAACTTGCCGATGAATACGGAGTAGTTATCAGCACATCGCACCACGAACCGATGATGCGTGCTCATGACGAATGGAGGCGTTATGGTTCCGGTCCGTGGAATTATGAGAAGAATGATAACGCACTTAGAAAATTCTGGCGCGATGGAATTGAAAGAATGGGAAACTACGAGAGCATAATTACTCTTGCGATGCGGGGAGATGGAGATGAAGCGATGAGTCCAGAGGCAAATCTTTCTCTGCTCGAAAAAATTGTTGCAGATCAGAGAAAAATTATTGAAGATGTTACAGGTAAAGATGTAACTACAATCCCACAGGTTTGGGCTTTGTATAAGGAAGTTCAGGAATATTATGAAAAGGGAATGAGAGTTCCTGATGATGTAACACTATTACTCTGTGATGACAACTGGGGTAATCTCCGATTACTTCCTAAATTATCTGACCCGCCCCGAAAGGGTGGTTACGGAATTTATTATCATTACGATTTTGTAGGTGGGCCTCGCAATTACAAATGGCTGAACACAAACCAGATTGAACGAGTGTGGGAACAGATGAACCTTGCATATGAATATGGTGCAAGAGAAATATGGATTGTTAATGTTGGCGACATTAAACCTATGGAATTCCCCACACAATTTTTCCTCGATTATGCATGGGATCCGGAAAAAATAGATGCATCGGATTTACCGGAGTATTTGCGCCAATGGGCAGAGCAGCAGTTCGGATCCAAATACTCAAATGAAATTGCAGACATATTAAATAAATACACAAAATTTAATTCGCGGCGTAAACCGGAAATGCTTTATGCAGATACGTACAGCTTAAAAAACTATCGCGAAGCTGAAACTGTTATTGCTGAATATAATGACCTTGTAGCAAAAGCTAAAAAAATTGGTAAACTACTCCCAAAAGAATTTAATGATGCTTTTTATCAACTTGTATTACATCAACCGGAGGCAAGTGCTAACCTGAATGAATTATATGTTACGGTTGGTAAGAACCGGTTGTATGCTAAACAGGGAAGAGCTTCAACTAATGATTATGCTAAACTTGCAAAAGAATTATTTGTCAAAGATTCTTTGATAACCAATTATTACAATAATGTAATGGCTGGTGGTAAATGGATTCATATGATGGATCAAACTCACATTGGTTATACATCATGGCAGCAGCCAGATAAAAATTATATGCCTGAAGTAAGAAAGATTGATTTACCGGATGTTGCAGTAATGGGAGTTGCAATTGAGGGATCAGAAAAATGGTGGCCGATGGAATCAAGCGAAGCCATTCTACCCGAGTATGATTCATTCAATAAACAATCGTATTATATAGAAATCTTTAACAGAGGAAAACAACCTTTTAATTTCACTGTCCAGACTACACAGCCGTGGATTATTATTTCTGATGCGAAAGGGAAGATTGAAAAAGAAAAAAGAATTTTTGTAAGTGTGGATTGGAAAAAAGCTCATGATGGTAAGACAATTGTTCCCTTAAAAATTGATGGAACCGGTAAAAGTGTTACGGTTAATCTGGTTGTCAAAAATTATAAATCACTTAAAACAAATAGTGATACATTTATCGAAAGTAATGGTTATGTTTCGATTGAAGCGGAAAATTTTTCCAGAGCAGTTGAATCTGAATTAATAAAATGGCGGAAAATTCCGAACCTTGGGAGGACTGCATCGGCAATGACAATTGAACCTGTTACCGTTCCCGAACAGACTCTTCATCAAAACAGTCCGAGAATGGAATATAAAATTCATTTCTTCTCAAAAGGTGAAATGAAAGTTAATTTGTTATTGTCACCCACTCTTAATTTTCAACACACAAAAGGTCTGCGCTATGCGGTTTCGTTTGATAACGAAACTCCCCATGTAGTCAATATTCATAGTGCCGATACAATTCCTGATTGGAAATATCCGAATGAATGGAATCAGAAAGTAAGCAACAATATTAAAGTAACATCTACAAATCATTTTATTCAAAACGAGGGAGAACACACATTAAAAATCTGGGCGGTTGACCCCGGTGTGGTATTTCAAAAAATAGTTATTGAAACTTATCCGGGAGGAATTAAACAAAGTTATCTGGGTCCTCCTCAAAGTTATAAAAAAACGCTACGTGCTAAAAATTGAGCGGAGATAAGTAATGAAGAAATTTCTTTTAAGTTTTCTCGCAGCAGTTATGTCTGTTTTAATTATCGGTTGTCAAAACAACAAAAAGGTTGAAACGATGCTTGAAAAATCACTTTTCGGAAAACTGCCGGATGGGAAAGAAGTTTATCAATTCACATTGCATAATAATTCCGGTATGAAAGTAGAAATAATTAATTTCGGTGCGATTGTAACATCAATTTCGGTTCCGGATAAAAACGGAAAATATGAAGATGTAATATTGGGTTACGATTCATTATCAGGTTACGTTAATGATAATTCCTACCAGGGTGCTATAGTTGGAAGATATGGAAATCGTATTGGCAAAGGTAAATTCAAACTTGACGGAAAAGAATTTCAGCTGACAGTTAACGATGGAGAGAATCATCTTCATGGTGGTAAAATTGGTTTTCATAAAGTTCTGTGGGATGCAAAAGTTATTTCCGATACCGGTGAACCGGTTCTTGCTCTAACTTATGTTAGTCCCGATGGCCAGGAGGGTTACCCCGGTAATGTAACATTAACCGTAACATATACTCTCACTAACAATAATGAATTGCGAATCGATTACAAAGGAACAACTGACAAACCAACAATTCTAAATCCAACACATCATTCATATTTCAATCTAACAGGTAATCCGATTAACACAATCCTTGATCATCAATTAATGATTGATGCAGATACGTTCACTCCGGTTGACAAAGGATTGATTACAACAGGTGAAAAAAAATCAGTCGATAAAACTCCAATGGATTTCAGAACTCCGTTTACAATTGGTGCAAGAATAAATGATAAGTTTGAGCAGTTAGATTTTGGAAAAGGATATGATCATAACTGGGTTTTAAGAAATTATGACGGTAAATTGAACAAAGCTGTTGAATTATATGAACCTTTGAGTGGAAGATTGATGACAGTGTTTACAGATCAACCCGGTATGCAATTTTACTCGGGCAACTTTCTTGATGGTTCAATTAAAGGTAAAAAGGGAATCAGTTATCAATATAGAACCGGTCTCTGTCTGGAAGCACAATGTTTTCCTGATTCACCTAATAAACCTGAGTTTCCATCAGTAACTCTTCTTCCGGGGCAGGAATATAAGCAGACAACTATTTACCAGTTTTCAATAAAATAATTTCAATCCAAGGAGAACTTTACTATGTCCGTATTACATCCTATTGATTGGATCGTTATTGCCGGTTATTTCTTAATAATAATTGGGCTTGCCTTATGGGTAATTAAAAAGAGGCAGAATACAACAACAGATTATTTTCTTGCCGGAAGACATCTTGGCTGGTTCATTGTAGGCGCGTCAATATTTGCATCTAACATTGGATCGGAACATTTAGTTGGACTTGCCGGATCAGGTGCAACAGATGGCGTTGCAATGGCACATTACGAATTACATGCCTGGTGTTTACTTGTGCTTGGATGGGTAATGGTTCCGTTTTATATGAGGTCAAAAGTTTTTACAATGCCGGAGTTTCTCGAAAGAAGATTTTCTGCACATGCGCGCACTGTCCTTTCCGGAATTTCATTGATTGCATATGTGCTTACAAAAATTGCGGTTGGAATTTTTGCCGGCGGAGTTGTCTTTGCTGTTCTACTTCCTGATATAAATTTTTTGGGAATGGATAGTTTTTGGATAGGGTCAATTCTTGTAATTCTTATTACAGGTTTATATACAATTCTTGGAGGTATGAGAGCTGTTGCATACACAGAAGCCATTCAAACTATTATTCTTATTATCGGTTCAGCACTGGTTACAATTTTCGGTCTCTCTTATTTAGGTGGTTGGTCAGAACTCCGTTCAATCGTTGGATCGGAAATGTTTAATCTCTGGAAACCATTAGTTCCATCTGGAATAGAAGGAACTTGGGAGCCGATTAAAGAAGCTGGAAAAATGGCATGGTATTTTAATGATAACTATCCATGGCTTGGTATGTTATTCTGTGCACCAATTATCGGTTTGTGGTACTGGACTACAGATCAATATATAGTTCAACGCGCACTATCAGCAAAAAATGAAACAGAAGCACGCCGCGGTTCTATTGCTGCTGCATTCTTTAAACTATTACCCGTTTTCATTTTTATTATACCCGGAATAATTTGTTATGCATTAGCTGTTAGTGGAAAAGTTCCTGCTCTTCAACAGCAATTGATTGGTCCGGATGGACAAATTATTCGAGAAAATGCACAACAGGCATTCCCTCTAATGGTTGCAAATGTTTTACCAGTAGGTGTTAGAGGAATTGTTGTTGCTGGACTATTAGCAGCACTAATGAGTTCTCTTGCCGGTGTATTTAATGCATCTTCAACATTATTTACAATCGATTTTTATTCTCGACTAAAACCAAATGTATCTCAAGAAAGATTGGTGTGGATTGGAAGAGTTGCAACAGGTGTTATGGTATTAATCGGATTAATGTGGCTTCCGGTTATTAAAGGCGGTAAAGGTTTATATGATTATCTTCAGGGTGTTCAGGCATATCTTGCACCACCAATTTTTGTTGTATTCTTTGCCGGTGTATTTCATAAACGGCTGAATACAAAAGGTTGTCTCGCTGCATTATATACCGGATTTATTCTTGGTCTTATTCGTCTTGCAATTGATACTCCTGTAAAATTGGTTAAAGGTTTTCATTATGAAACCGGATCATTCTTATGGATAATTAATAATATTTTCTTCCAGTATTACAGTCTTTTGATTTTTATTATTTCTCTTGCTGTAATGTTTATAGTAAGTTATATGACTGCTGAACCGGACTATCAAAGAATTAGTGGCTTAACATTCGGAACAATTAATGAAGAGCATCGAAAAGAAACGAGAGCAAGCTGGGATAAACGGGATGTAGTTTTATCTGGTTTAGTTTTGGTTCTTATTCTTGCAGCTTATTTATACTTTGTTGGATAATTAACGGAAAGAAAAATGTCTAAGTATGTAATCGGAATAGATTTTGGCACTAACTCTTGCCGCTCTCTAATAGTTGATGTTGCTAATGGAAAGGAATTAGCTACACATGTGTTTCTATATCCGTCCGGAAAGTATGGTGTGATAATAGATTCAAAAGATCCGCACCTTGCAAGACAAAATCCTGATGACTATATAAAAGGAATTGAAGCAACTGTAAAAGGAGCTTTAAGAAAAGCTAAATCAGTTAAGAAGAATTTTAGGAATTCAGATGTTATTGGTATTGGAGTGGATACAACAGGAAGCAGTCCAATGCCGGTTGATGAGAAAGGGGAACCTCTTTGCTTTAACAAACGATTCAAAAAAAATCCCGCTGCAATGGTCTGGCTCTGGAAAGATCACACAAGTTTTGCAGAAGCGGAACAGATTACAAAATTAGCATCAGAAATTCGTCCTCAGTATTTATCTAAAATTGGCGGTGTTTATTCTTCTGAGTGGTGGTGGAGCAAAATTCTTCACTGTAAAAATTCTTCGCCGGATGTTTTTAATGCAGCTTACAGCTGGGTTGAAATATGCGATTGGATTACCGCTCTATTAGTGGGTGAATTATCACCGCACAAAATTAAAAGAAGTGTATGCGCTGCCGGTCATAAAGCAATGTTTAATGATCAATGGAACGGATTACCGGATAAAGAATTTTTAGAAACTCTTTCACCCGGGCTCGGTGATTTGCGGGATCGTCTTTATGGCGAAGCATTCTCATCAGAAAATCTTGCGGGATACTTATCGGAATCCTGGGCAAAGAAATTAGGATTATCAACAAATGTAGCTGTTGCTGTAGGCGCATTCGATGCTCACATGGGTGCTGTAGGTGCCGGAATTACTACAGGTGCTTTAGTAAAGATTGTCGGTACAAGTACATGCGATATTATGATTCATCCCAAAACAGAAAAATTGAACGACGTGCCCGGTGTATGCGGAATTGTAAACGGTTCTGTTCGAGATGGTTTCTTTGGAATTGAAGCCGGTCAATCGGGCGTTGGTGATATTTTTCTCTGGTTTGTTAATAATCTTGTTCTAGAGAAATATGGAAAATCATCAGAAGAAAAATTTAAGAACCTGGAAAAAGCAGCATCAAAGTTAAAAGCCGGTGAAAGCGGTTTACTTGCACTCGATTGGAATAACGGTAATAGGACAATTTTAGTTGATGTTCGTTTAACTGGTTTATTAGTCGGTCAAACACTTCATACTCAACCTCACGAAATATATCGTGCACTATTAGAAGCAACTGGATTTGGTGCTCTTGCAATTATTGACCGGCTTGAGGAATATGGAGTGGAAGTTAAAGAAGTAATTAATTGTGGCGGATTGGCTGTTAAGAATACTTTACTGATGCAGATTTATGCTGATATAATCGGCAGACCGATGAAGATTTCCAGAAGCGAACAGACTCCCGCTCTTGGTGCCGGAATTTTTGCCGCTGTTGCTGCGGGTAAAAATTCGGGTGGTTACAATTCGATTGACGAAGCACAAAAAGTAATGACAGGTATCGGAAAAGTTTATCAACCGGATAACAAAAATCATCGGACGTTTAGAAAACTTTATAAGCTCTATAAACAACTTCATGATGCATTTGGTACCAAGCAATGGACAGGCGGAATGTATAACGTTATGAAAGAACTTTTAATAATCCGGAATGAGGTGTTAAAATAATTATGAATCTTAAACAACTTAAAGAACAGGTGCTTACTGCGAATCTCGATCTCGTAAAATACAATCTTGTTACTCTTACCTGGGGAAATGTAAGCGGAATTTTAAGAGAGGAAGGACTTGTAGTTATTAAGCCAAGCGGCGTTGATTATAAAAAACTGAAAATCTCCGATATGGTAGTTCTGGATTTAGCAGGTAATATTGTTGAAGGGAAATTAAAACCATCTTCTGATACACCGACACATCTGGAATTATTTAAAGCATTTAAAACTATTGGCGGGATTGCTCACAGTCATAGTTTATATGCAACAATGTTTGCTCAAGCATGTAAAGAAATTAAATGCTTTGGAACGACACATGCAGATGGATTTAATGGCGCCATACCGGTTACAAGATTTCTAAAGAAAAGTGAAGTCGAAAAAAATTATGAATTGAATACCGGAAAAGTAATTGTTGAAAAATTCCGCAAGCTCAATTACAATTCAATGCCGGCTGTTCTGGTTGCCGGTCATGCTCCCTTTACCTGGGGTAAAAATGCTGAAGATGCGGTTAAGAATAATCTTATACTTGAAAAAGTTGCGTTCATGGCTTTTAATACTGAATTGATTAATCCAGAGCTCAAACCGCTTCCCGAATATATTTTGAATAAACATCATAAAAGAAAACACGGACCGGATGCTTATTACGGTCAAAAGAAAAATAAGGAGTAATACCAATGCAGAACGTTCCAAATGTAAAATTAGGACTCGTAGCTGTTAGCCGCGATTGTTTCCCTATTGAACTTTCTAGAAAGCGAAGACAAAATGTAATTGCTGAATGCGAAAAGCAGAATGTACCTGTTATTGAAATAGATACTATAATTGAAAATGAACGTGATGTATTAAAAGCACTTGATGAGTTGAAACAAAAAGAAATAAATGCACTCGCAGTTTATCTCGGAAATTTTGGACCGGAAGGACCCACAACCTTACTTGCAGAAAAATTTAATGGTCCTGTTATGATAACTGCTGCTGCTGAAGATACAGGTAAGGATTTAATAAACGGTCGCGGCGATGCATATTGCGGATTGTTAAGTGCTTCATATAATCTTGGTCTGAGAAGATTAAATCTGTACATACCGGAATATCCCGTTGGGGATCCGCAAGATATTACTAAAATGCTGGCAGAATTTATTCCTGTTGCAAGAGTTGTACTTGGTGTGCGCAATCTTAAAATAATTTCATTCGGTCCTCGCCCATTCGATTTTCTAACATGTCATGCACCAATTCAACCTTTATTTGATCTTGGTGTAGAGATAATGGAAAACAGCGAGCTTGATTTACTGGATATAGTCCAGGCGGAGAAGGGAAATCCTGAAATCAAAAAAATTGCTGGAGAGATGGCTGGTGAATTGAAGAAGGGAAATACATATCCCGATTTAATTGAAAAACTTGCCCAGTATGAGTTAGCATTAGAAAAATTTATGAATGCAAACCTTGGTGCATCAGCTTACGGTGCATTTGCAAACAAGTGCTGGCCGGCATTCGAAAAATATTTTGGGCATGTTCCTTGTTATTTGAATTCACGTCTTGCAGCTCGCGGTGTTCCGGTTGCTTGCGAAGCAGATATCTACGGTGCGTTGAGTGAATACATGGCGATCTGTGCTACAGAAATGCCTCCCGCAATTCTTGATATTAATAACACTGTTCCGAAAGATATGTATGAAGAGAACAAAAATATTATCGGCGATTATTCACTTAATGATTTGTGGATGGGATTTCATTGCGGTAATACATCAGCCGGATGTATTGTTCAACCTGTTATGCAATATCAACTTATTATGCATCGCTTGATGGAACCGGGTAAAGATCCCAACATTACAAGAGGAACATTGGAGGGACAAATTAAATCGGGACCAATCTCTATTTTCAGAATTCAATCTACTTCTGATGCAAAGATACGTGCTTACGTTGCAAACGGGGAAGTTCTGAATATTAATCCAAAGTCTTTTGGTTCAATAGGTGTATTTGCAATAAATGAAATGGGAAGATTTTACCGTCATGTACTTTTGGAAAAGAAATTCCCGCATCACACAGCCATTGCATTTAAACATGCTGGTAAAACTTTATTTGCTGCCAGTAAAATGCTTGGTGTTGCAGAGATTTTCTTTAATTATCCCAAAAGCGTTTTTTATCCAACAGAAAATCCATTTTAATTAAGGAGGAAAATGAAGATTGATGTTCCGGAATTTATCAGAGGACTGATATTCGATTGCGACGGCACCCTGGTAGATTCGATGCCGCTTCACATTAAAGCCTGGGAATTTGCAATTAATGATGCGGGTCTTATCTGGAATTTTGAATTCTTCGATTCAAAAAAAGGAATGCCAAGCAACGAAATATTAGATCTCTATTCCAGGCATTATAATGCTGATATAAATATTGATAAAGTATTAAAAACAAAGTATGACTTTTTTTATAAGCACAGGACAGAATTTAAACCGATAGAACATGTTGTGGATATAGTATTTGAATACAAAGATAAATTAGCAATGGCTGTCGCCTCCGGCGGATCTAGAAAAACTGTTAATGTTCAACTTGATGATCTCGGTATTCGTCACCTTTTCAAAGCTATCATAACAGCTGATGATAATCTTAAATCTAAACCGGCACCCGACATGTTTCTTGAAGCAGCAAGACGTATGAATGTTGAACCTCAATTTTGCCAGGTATTTGAAGATGGAGAATTCGGTTTAGAAGCTGCACGCAAAGCTGGAATGCTTGCAACGGACATTCGTTTGTTCTACGGTGAATGAAATATAATAACACTCTTATCAATAATTAAATGGAGTGAAAGCATGAAAAGGTTTTTTGTTTTATTGATAATACTAATAAGTTTTATTTCATGTTCTAGTGTAGAAGAAAAATTTGTAAATCCAATTCTTGCCGGATTTTATCCTGACCCGAGTATTTGTAATGCAAGAAGTGATTATTATCTGGTTAATTCTACATTTGGTTACTTTCCCGGCATTCCGGTTTTCCACAGCAAAGATTTGGTTAACTGGAAATTAATAGGGCATGTTCTCGATCGTCCCGAACAATTAAATCTGGATGGATTCGGTGTCTCCCGCGCCATCTTCGCTCCGGCAATTAGCTATAATAACGGAAAGTTTTATGTTACATGCACACTTATTGATGGCGGTGGTAATTTTATTGTTAGTGCTGATAAACCGGAAGGTCCATGGACAAATCCAATCTGGCTGCCGGAAATAAATGGTATTGATCCTTCCCTATTTTTTGATGATGACGGACGAACTTATATTACTTACAATAGTGATGCGCCCGATAATAAACCTTTATACTCCGGGCATAGAACTGTTCGAATGGTTGAATTCGATATCGTTAATATGAAGGTTATAAGTGAACCAATAATTTTAATAAACGGTGGAGTTGATATTTCAACGAAACCGGTATGGATAGAAGGACCGCACATTTACAAAATAAATGGAACATATTATTTAACTGCTGCAGAAGGAGGCACTGCCGAAGATCATTCCCAGGTTATACTAAAAAGTGATAAAGTTGATGGACCTTATATTCCTTATGAAAAAAATCCGATTCTAACCCAGCGTCATTTAGATCCAAACAGAAAATATCCTGTTACATGTGCAGGACACGCGGATTTTGTTCAAACCGATGATGGAAACTGGTGGTCTGTTTTTTTAGCGTGCAGACCGCACAATGGAAATTATTACACAGGTAGAGAAACTTTTCTTGCACCTGTTAAATGGATTGACGGCTGGCCCGTTATTAATCCCGACTTCGAAGAAATTCAATACTATTATCCGTTGCCGGTAGAACCATCATCTGGAGTTGTTGATATTCCTTATACCGGTAATTTTACAATTAAAGATGAATTCGATAGTGATCAGCTTCATCGAAGCTGGATTTTTTTAAGAACGCCTCATGAAAAATGGTATGACTTAAAAACTAAAGAAGGATTTCTCTCAATAAAACTTAGACCCGAAACGTGTGCAGGTAAATTAAATTCTGGTTTTATAGCAAGACGTCAGCAGCATAATAAAGGTTATGCAAGCACTTCGGTTTTATTTAATCCCCAAGCAGAAAATGAAAAAGCCGGTCTGATAGTTTTTCTGAATGAAACCTGTTTCTATTACATCTGTAAATCAATTGTGAACGGAAAGGAAGTTGTTCAACTATTCCGGTCATTAGACAAACCACAATCAGATAATGAAATGGAATTGATAAAACAGTTAGAAATCCCGAAAGAAAAAATGAATGAGAAGATTAATCTGAAAATTGAAACAACCGGAGAATTTTATTCATTCTACTATTCATTTGAAAAAGAAGATTGGAAGTTTATCGGGAAAATGGATGCATCATTTTTAAGAGTTCAGATACCACGCGATTTTACAGGATGCGTTTTCGGTATGTATGCAACATCGCTTGGTAAACCAGTTAATAACCTTGCTTATTACGACTGGTTTGAATATAACGGCAATGATGATGTATACAAATAAATTTTTTTTAATTAAGCTTACTTATAAGACAGGGAAAAACTAAAATAGCCGGAGGGTAGCATGACTGATCATCAATGGGAATTATTAAAGAAAGTTGTTAAAGGAGAAGAAGTTAGTCCGCTTCCAACCGGTTTTATAATTGATTGTCCCTGGCTGCCTAACTGGTATGGAATAAGAATCATCGATTACTTTTCTAATGATCAGTTATGGCTCGATGCAAATCTTAAAGCAATTAATACTTTCCCGGATGTCATGTTCTTGCCCGGTTTCTGGTCGGAATATGGAATGTGTACAGAACCTTCTGCATTCGGTGCGAGGTGCACTTTTCCACCCGATGAATTCCCGCATGCTCACATTGTAATTAACTCCTCCGATGAAATCGATTCTTTAATTGATCCCGATCCAAGAACCGATGGACTACTTCCTTTCGTACTTAACCGCTTGAAAATAGCACAACCGAAGATTGAAGCTGCGGGTCATAAAATTCGTTTTGCCGTTGCCCGGGGTCCTCTTAACATTGCTAATTATCTAATGGGCACAACAGAATTTTTAATGATGATGATTTCCGAACCGGAGAATGCAAATAAACTTGTTAGAAAGATTACAAATTTTCTTAAGAACTGGATTGAACTTCAGCGCGAAACTTTTCCTTCAATTGATGGAATCTTTCTACTTGATGATATAATAGGATTTATCGGCGAAGAGGAATTTAAAACTTTCGGGTTGCCGTACTTTAAGGAATTATATGAAACGGATGTTTCAATAAAATTTCTTCATAATGATGCGCCATGCAAAGTCTCTGCGCCATTTTTACCTGAGATGGGGATAAACCTTTTTAACATGGGATTCGATATTACTCTAAATGAGTTGAAAGAATTAACACAGAATAAAATTACTTTGCTCGGTAATATCCCTCCGCGTGATGTTCTTGCATCTGGAAC
>JBBIHP010000041.1:8900-22105 GCA_037446915.1 Ignavibacteria bacterium | reverse complement strand
CCTGATACATTGTTGCATAACATCGGTCGGGAATCATAGCAATACAATCCTGTAACTCATCTTTATGGTTCCACATTTTTCCACCGTCACGTACAATATTCGGCATTGAAGCATCAACAATTACATCATTCGGAACGTGCAGATTGGTTTTACCGGTTCGCGTATCAACCATTGCAAGCGTAGCATTAGTCTCAAGAATTTTATTTACATCATTTTCAATTTCAGTTCTTTTTCCATCCGGTAATTTTTTAATTTTTTCAAGGACATCCATTAAACCATTATTAACATTTGCACCTACTTCTTTTAAGGCAGCAGCATGTTTATCAAGTGCTTCTTTGAAATAAACATATACAGCATGACCGAACATAATAGGATCGGAAATTTTCATCATTGTAGCTTTAAGATGGAGTGAAAGAAGAACATTATCTTTTTTAGCAGCTTCAATCTGTTCTGCATTGAATTTTCTCAATTCATTCACATTCATTACAGAGGCATCAATTACTTCACCTGTAAGTAGTTTCATTTTTTCTTTTAGCACAGAAGTATTTCCATTTGCATCAACAAATTCGATTCTAGCAACATCTTCATTCTTAAGCGTTGTAGATTTTTCAGTACCATAAAAATCATTCTGCTGCATATGAGCTACACGTGTTTTAGAACCTGATTGTGGCCATGGCTTCATCATTTTATGAGGATATTTCTGAGCAAACTTCTTAACCGACATTGATGCTCTTCTGTCTGAATTACCCTCTCTTAAAATAGGATTAACAGCCGAACCTAAAACTTTTGCGTATCTATTTTTGATTGCTTTTTCTTCTTCCGTTTTTGGTTCTTCCGGATAGTCAGGAATTCTGTATCCCTTTGCTTGTAATTCCTTAATTGCCTCCTGAAGCTGAGGAACAGAAGCGCTTATGTTAGGTAGCTTGATAATAATTGCATCTGGTGACTTAACTACTTCCCCTAACTCGGTTAAATAATCAGGAATCTTTTGTCCCTCTGTTAAATTTTCGGGAAAGATTGCAATAATTCTTCCAGCCAGAGAAATATCTTTTTCTTCAACTTCAATTCCAGTTCCCCTTACATAGGATTTTAATACCGGAAGAAAGCAGTAAGAAGCTAATGCCGGTGCCTCGTCAATTTTTGTCCAAATTATTTTTGTTGTCATTTAATTTATCCATATGTTTTTTTAAATCTATTTGTTGATTGAAGCCTTTTTGTATTGCCTTTGGAAAATAATTAAAATTGTTGTTCCTAATATTACTGCAAACCACAGAGTTACTACACGAATTATTAAGGTTGATGCAACAGCAATTTCTGTTGATATGCCACTTCCTGATAGTATCAGACTGAGTGATCCTTCAGTTACACCCAATCCCCCCGGTAACATTGAAACCGCACCGGCAATTGTTGATAACGAGTAAACAAACGTCGGGAATAAAAGTGTAACACTTAAATCAAAATTAATTAGAATCAGGTAAAATGCAAAACACTCAAAGGACCATGAAATTATACTGAGTAAAATCATCTTTAATAAATGAACTGGTTGTAATAATATATAAGCGCTTTCATAAAGATTAATTACTTTAGAAGAATGGGACTTCAAAAAAGAAAATTTATTAATAATACCAATAAAAAATCCGGCAAACCTTCTATTGCTTACAACAATTATTACCATTAAAAAGAAAAGTAGTACAAAATAAACCCAGATGGCCGAATAATTAAAAAAGTAAATACCGATTATTGTTAAAAATGTTAAAGAGAGAAAATCTGTTAAACGTTCTGCAAAAATTATGGATGCTGTTTTAGAAATCGGTTCATTAAAAATCTCCCTTAACAAAAATGACTTTAGAACTTCTCCCATCTTTCCCGGCGAAGCACTCATTGATAAACCCGAGAAAAAAATTTCGACCGAGTAATTCAATGGTATTTTAATTCCCAGCAAATGCAAATAATATTCCCATTTAAAAAATCGAACTATATAATTTCCTGAAGATAAAAGCAGCAAGAAAGGAATTAATAACCAATTGAATTTTTTGAATGAGTTAATTACTGAATTGAAATCGGCATAAATTGAAATTGCAAAAAATACTATTGCAGATATAAGGAGAGAGGAAATAAGATTTTTCTTAAGTTTTTCAATCAACTTACAGAATTTCCATTAATGATTTGTAAAGTATGGCAAGAGGCAAGCCAACAACATTATAATAGCAGCCATTAATCTGTTTAACAAATACAGCACCAAAATCATCCTGAATACCATAAGCACCGGCTTTATCCATTGGACTTCCGGTATTTATGTAATCATCAATTTCTTTCTTAGTAAGTCTCTTAAAGGTAACAAGGGTTCTCTCGTAACCTGTAACCTTTTTTTTACTTACTGTATTTAGAACAACAAATCCGGTATAAACCTGGTGTGTTTTTCCGCTCAGTTTGGATAGAATTTGAAATGCATCTTTTTTGTTTTTAGGCTTACCAATAATCTCGTTATTCAGAACGACAATTGTATCAGCGGTTATAACAATTCCCTTTTTAATTCTCTTTACGGCAAGAAGCGATTTATGTTCTGCAAGTCTTTTAACTGTTTGAACAGGATGTTCGCCATCTAATATTTCTTCGTGCAAATCAACAGTAAAGGATTTAAATGAAATTCCTAATTGCTTAAGTAATTTTCTGCGCCGCGGTGATTTTGATGCAAGGTAAATCGGTAAAATGCTTTTAATCATTTTCTAATTTGTTAAATAATTTTGAAACGAAAAGATCTGGAAGGTAAAGATTGCATTAACGGAAAAGTGCTTTAATACTTCCCCAGGTTCTCTTAACGCTGGATACGTTATGATAAACCGATTGTACACCAGAATAAGAAACCGAACCGTCGTTATCTACAATTTTTATTCGATATGAATAAACAGCATCCAGAGTTTTGAAAGCGGATTGATCAATATACTGGTAATTCTTATCGCTCTTTGGTTCAACAACTGCTATTTCAAAGAAATTACCATCAACAGATTTTCTTTCAACAACGAAATTTTTCAGGTTGGTTTCAGATGCAGTCTGCCAGTTTAAGATAACATTTCCATTCTGGCTTTTAGCGGTAAAACTGATTAATTCAACACCGGCATAAATTACCGATATCGTAATCAGGAACAATATGAGGAATTTCGATTTCATGTTCATTTTTCTACTCAAATATATTCTTAAACGATAACTTTGTCAAGTTTTTTTATCTCAAAATCTATACCTTTTTATAGTTCTCCCATTTACCGAATTTGAATTTGACAAAAATTACAATTGCGTAAAGAATTACATAAAATGGCAGTGCAGACCAAGCACCAATCAATCCAAATCCTAAAACCACACCAAGTAGATATGCAATTGGAACAAATACAAACCAGTTGGCTATTACTTCAGCTAACATAACATAAAGAGTTTTACCAACAGCTTGTAGACCATTTGCAAGTACTACACCAACCGAATAAAAAATCTGACCCAAAGCAGCTATCCTGAGTGCCGGGACGGCGGTTTCTATAACCTGTTGTTCATTTGTTGTAAGAAATAGGACTGCTCTCGGGAATGTAAAAAAGATTATTCCAACAATCACAGTATAGACCGAAGCAATTTTACTTGTCTCAAATCCATAATGCTTTGCAAGTTTAATATCTCCGCTTCCAATTGTATTACCAACAAGTGTCTGAACAGCAATTCCGAAACCAAAACATGGCAGTAACGAAATCAATAATGCAGAGAAAATAACATTACTTGCTGCTTGCTCAAGAATTCCGATAAGTCCGGTAATGGCAATAAAACTTAAGAATCCAATCAGGATAAAAATATTTTGTAAAGATACAGGTAGAGAGATTTTTATAATTCTCTGAGCAATTTCCTTTATGAACCTGAACCGCTTGAAATAATTGAATCTGTTTTTGTAGAGAGGAATAAGGGAAACGCTGAAATAAAATATAGCATCACAAATAGTTGCAACTGTTGATCCTAACCCGGCACCGGCTAAACCCATTCCTTCAATTCCAAAACCACCATAAATAAATATGTAATTAAAGATGATATTCAAAAGATTAGCGAGGACACCGGAATACATAAAGATTTTCGTTTTGCCAATTCCGAAGAAAAATCCCCTGTATGATACAGTAATAAGAAAAAATGGGATTCCCATAAATCGGTAGTGGAGATAATCACCGGCTAAAACACCAACTTTTTTATCGGCGGCAAAAAATCCAGCTATATCACCAGAAAAAAATACAACAAGGCAAGCAACTACAATTCCAATTAAAAAGGAAAGAATAATAGCAGTATTGAGAATTTCACCGCAACCTTCATCATTTTTTTCACCGAAACTACGGGCAATTAATACATGTGTTCCGGTAGCTAAACTTGAAAATAGACTTACAACCGCCCAGGTAGCAAAAACGCCTATTCCCATTGCAGCCAGGTTATATTCAGCATCGGGTAATCGCCCAACCATTGCTGTATCTACAAGAGAAACTACCATTTGTGTAGATAATCCGGCTATAGCCGGTAGAGCAATCTTAAGAATATGCCTGTGCTCGGATGTCAAGGAGAATAATTTCATCATTATTAAAATATTACATCTATTCTGGAAACAAAAATTATTTTTTTAGCTGAGTTTGATGCCACGTCTTAAAATCAATATAATGTTAATTATTTTGATAAAAATTGCTATTTTGCAATGTGTATCTGATTAAAAGGGAATAACCCAATGACCAAACAGGAAGAGATTAGATACTTAATTCACACACTCGGCATTAAACTTAGTATGATTGCCGAGAAACTTGGAATAAAAGTCCAGACGCTTTCCTATTTAATAAATGAGTCCCCTCAATTTGATGACGACCTCTATAAAAAAATAAAAGAGATTATTGATGATTATCAATTCGAGTTAAACCTTTTTGAAGGTGAATACAACGAAACGCTCGATTTATTTACCAGCGAAGAGAGTATGCATTTAGGAATTGGCGAAAGGATGAGATTATTTGCAAAAAGAAAATATGGAACGCTTAAAAAGTTAGCAGAAGCAATGAAAATTTCTCCACAACAGCTTCAACAATACATAAGTGGAAAAAGAGAACCCGGATCCAAAATGCTTACACGGTTATTGAGATTGGGTTGCGATATAAACTGGTTATTAGGTGGTAAGGAAGCTCTGGAATCTTACAAAATTTATAAATTAGAAAGTGAACTTAGAAAACTTCAGCAAAGCATTAATCAAATAAATACTGTAATTCAGAAGGTTGATAGCGGGCACTAAAATTATTTAAAACCTCGAAGTGAAATTGTGGAGCTAAGGAGGATCGAACTCCTGACCTTCCCGATTTCATCGGGACGCTCTCTCAGCTGAGATCAATTCTTCAAGATACTTTTTACTTTTCATTTTCTTGATTTTCTGTTCATACTGGTATGCATCTGAACGAGTATCAAATTCTTTTTCAAAAACAAGTTCCCAGGGAATTCCTGATTTAGTTGCTATTGAATATCCAGAGTTGTGCTGAATTAGGCGATGCTCAAGATTGATTGTTTGACCAATATAGTACTTATTGCTGGAAGTGCTTTTGATAATATAAACGGTAAACATTTTTCGATAAATCAATATTGTGGAGCTAAGGAGGATCGAACTCCTGACCTCTTGAATGCCATTCAAGCGCTCTCCCAGCTGAGCTATAGCCCCATTTCAATTGACAATTGAGAATGTAGAATTGAGAATTAAAAGAACTTGTGCAAATGTAAAAAAGTTTTGTTTAATCAACAATTCAATATCGAACCAATTCAAATCACTTTCTATACTTCAGCTCATTCTCATTAATCGTATAACTCCACAATTCTTTCCCATCAACATTAAAAACGGTGCATTTCAAAGTTCTGTTTCTTGCCGGTCCGGTAAAATTAAATATAGCAAAGTTATGCTCATCCGCTAAAGTACCGGGTACTCTAAAAGTATTTTTTTCATCTTTACCGGGTGATACACCAGCAGTAAATGAAGAAATTGTAAAATCGTATAATGGATAAGCACCATCCCTTTCCATTTTTGTTAATTCAGAATGATGTCTATCCCCAGTTAAGAAAATTACTCCTTCAATTTTTTCTTCCTTAAGCAAAGACATTAACTTTGCTTTCTCCTCAGAGAATTTATCATACGTTTCTAAATAAGGTTTGTCGTCTACCGGATTGAGAACCTGTCCGCCGACAGCAATAATCTTAAAAGGAGCTCTACTGGTAACAAGATTATCGATTAACCATTGAATTTGAGGGTCACCTAATAATTCCCTGTAACCTGATTTTCTATTGTTTGGTGTTCTGAAATATCTTCCATCGAGCAGAAAGAAATCAACATCGCCCCACTCAAAAAAAGTAGTCATCGATGGAATTCCATTAAATCCGAAAGTTGGATTGACCCAGAAAAGTTTATTTGCTTCAAGAGTTTTTTCTTTTAAATAGTAGCCTCTATCGCTATCATTAGGACCAAAATCGTGATCATCCCAGATTGCATAATGATGAACCGAACCTAACAATGGCTGAAGTTCAGGTAACGAGCGTGAATGAGTTATCCTTTTTATAATACCCGACCATGAATCCCAATCGACCTCTCTCAAATAAAAATTATCACCGAGCCATATCATAAAGTCCGGGTGTTTTTCATAAATACTTTTCATTATATGATAATCACTTCCATACGGTTTACCCGGACGGTCATATTGAGTTTCATTAACATAAAAACAACTTCCGGTTGCAAAATTAAACTCAGGCGGATCTTCTCTCCATTGCCATAGTTTTTGCGTCTGGAATTTTAGTTCATAATTACGTTTAACAGGTTTGCCGTTAATATAAAGTTCATAATTATATTTTTGTCCCGGTTCAAGCTGATCAGCAATTAATTTGGCGGTAAATCCATTTTCCTTTTCTGTTATTAATTCATCTGTAAAAAACTTTTTCTTTGGTTCATTTATATTCCAATATGAGAATTTAACTTTAGCAGAAGATTTTGTTTGAACCCATAGTCCAACTTCTCTCATTGAAGAATATCCGACCATCGGACCCGACTGAAGAAGTTCCTGTGCAATTAAGTTGGATACAATAAATAGGAATAAAAAAAAAGTTGATAAGGTTTGCCTGGTTTTCATATTTCTCCCGGATAGTTTTATTCTATTCAAAGATAAAATAAATATAAGATGGAAAAAAGTTTTGCATTAGTTATAGTATAAAAATCTTTTTATGTTTGATGTGTAACTGGAAAATAATTTTTCAATTAATAGAACTAACTATGATAAAAAAAATAAATTTTCTTCTTGTCGTATCAGTTACCGCTATTATATTTATTGCCGGATGTGACGACACAATTAACCAGGAAGATCTCGATTCAAAAATAATTCCTTCAAGCAATGTCAGTTTTTCCCAGCATATACAACCTGTATTCGATGCAAGATGCAGTAATGCCGGGTGCCATAACAGTATAGATAGAAGAGCCGGATTAAGCTTAGCTACATGGGCAGATGCAACATCTAATTCTCAAATAATCTTCCCCGGGTTACCCGATAACAGCAAATTAGTCTGGTCAATTGAAGGCAGATCAGCATTCCCTATGCCTCCGGTTGGATATCGACCGTTAACAAAAAATCAAATTGACGGAATTAAAACCTGGATTAAAGAAGGTGCTAAAAACAATTGAGAATTGATAATTCAGAAATAGAAAAACCTGATCCGGTTTAGGCGTTTAACATTCTGCTCTTAAAACTCAGCATTTTACATTTTACATTATACTTTAATTACAGCCACTTCATTTCCCGGTACCATGCAACAGTTTCTTTCATTCCTTCTTCAAGAGAAATCTTTTGACGGAATCCCAATTCATTTACAGCTTTAGATACATCACACGTCCAGTATTGCTGAACAAAATCTCTTGCCTTCTCAATATTAAATGTTGCCGCTTTAGAACTGAAGAGTGCAAAAAATTCTGCAACTGCTGCAACAATAAATACTATTACATGCGGAACACGGACAGTTAGTGCTTTCTTTCCCATCGATCGGGAAATTGCATTGCCGATCTGAATCCAATTATAATATTCCTGTGAGCCGATAAAGTATGTCTGCCCGATTGCCTTTTCAGTAATTGCAGCAAAGTAAATTCCATCAACTAAATCGGTAACATGAATAATGTTGACCAACTTTTTATTAAAGCCGATCAATCCGAGCAAACCCTGTTTATAAGTTTTAAAGACGAGATAAATTTCAGTATCTCTTGGTCCATAAACCGCAACTGCACGTATAATACTTATCGGTAAGCGGGTGGAGTAACTTTTTGCCATCTGTTCCTGTGCAAGTTTACTTTTACCGTATCTGGTAATAGGATGTTCTTTTGTCTCTTCTGTGCACGGCACACCATCAAGCGAAGGACCGCATGCAGTCTGACTGCTTACTATTACAATCCTTTTGATACCCGGATTTACTTCACTTACCACATCGAGTAATACTTTAGTAGTTTCAACATTGCCCTGATTATATTCTTCATTTGTTTTTGCTTTAACAACTCCGGCGACATGAAAAAGATAATCGGCATCTTTCAGAACACTTTTCAAAGCCTCTTTATCAAACAAACCGCAATTAATTATTTCAACAGGTTTATTTTTCAACCATCTCAGAGAACTTGATTTACGTAAAATACATTTTACATGATGACCTTCACTAATTAATCGATCTATTAAATGGCTTCCGACAAATCCAGATGCACCTGTAACAACTGAAATTATTTTTGGACTCATAGTGTTAATAAATTGTTAAATTTGTTTATATTGTTTCCGTTAATTAGCAAATCTGTATAATAATTTTCGTTAAGATATAAATTTTTTAGAAAGAAAAATAATCCGGAGGAATATTGGACTTATTCAAAAAATGTTATGATTTCACCCGTGCTGATGAAATTAAAGCTCTGGGAATTTACCCTTATTTCAGACCAATTGAAGAAAATGAGGGCCCGGTCGTCCAGATAGAAGGAAGAAAAATAGTAATGGCCGGTTCCAACAATTACCTTGGACTAACCGCTCATCCAAAAGTTAAAGAAGCAGCGTTAAAAGCAGTTGAAAAATACGGATCAGGTTGTTCCGGCTCACGTTATTTAACAGGTACATTAGATTTACATATCGAATTAGAAGCACGTTTGGCTAAATTTTTTGGCACTGAAGCAGTATTACTTTATAGTACAGGATATCAAACAGCCCAGGGAATTATTCCAACTCTAGTTCAAAGAGGTGATTATGTAATTTCGGACAAAGATAACCATGCTTGTATAGTTGCCGGACAAATAATGGCTAAAGGAGCTACAGCATCACTGGAGCGTTATAAACATATGGATCTTAATGATCTTGAACGTGTTCTAAAGAAGATTCCCGCTGATGCCGGTAAATTAATTGTAAGTGATGGTGTTTTTAGTACCGGAGGAAGTATTGTTGATTTACCACATCTTGTTACTTTAGCAAAAAAATATGATGCACGAATTCTAATTGATGATGCACATTCTGTTGGAGTTATTGGAAAAGGTGGACGTGGAACCGCAAGTGAATTCAACCTCGAAAAAGAAGTTGATTTAACTATGGGTACTTTCAGTAAAACCTTTGCATCATTAGGAGGATTTGTTGCCGGTTCAGAACGTGTTATCAATTATCTTAAACATCACTCACCGGCATTAATATTTAGTGCTTCGCCAACCCCGGCTTCTGTTGCTGCTGCTCTTGCAGCATTGGATATTCTTGAACAGGAACCATGGCGCGTTGAAAAATTAATTAGAAACGCAAACAAAGTTAGAAAAGAATTAACCGAAGCAGGATTCAATATTCCCGATGGAAGAACAGCAATTGTTCCTGTTATTGTTGGCGATGATGCATTAGCTTTTAAGATGTGGAGAATGTTATACGATTCAGGAATATTTGTTAACGTTTTCATTTCACCCGGTGTTCCTCAGGGAAGACAAATGATGAGAACTTCTTATATGTCTACACACGAAGACGAACATCTCGATTATATTATTGATACATTCAAGAAAATAGGTAAGGAACTCGGTTTAATTTAAGTAACTAACTTTTTGAAGAGGTTGTCTCAAAAGTAAATTTTTTATAGAATAGCACGCAGATAAAAACTGATAAAAATAGATTTACGCAGATTTTTTATTTGAATAATTACTTTTAAGACAACCTCAATTTATAAAGATACTGTATGGAACCGATTACTATTCAGAAAGTCATATCTAAAAAAGATCTTGTCAGATTTATAAAATTCCAGTGGGAAATTTATAAGAACGATAATTACTGGGTACCTCCATTAATAATGGATAAAAAGAAATTACTTGATAAAGATAAACATCCATTTTATAAACATGCTGAAAGTGAGCTCTTTCTTGCTTTTAGAGAAGGAAAAATTGTTGGAAGAATAGCTGCAATTAAAAATGATCTCCATAATAAATATCATAATGATAAAGTCGGTTTCTTCGGATTCTTTGAATGCATGAATGATCAATCGGTTGCTAATAGTTTATTCGATTCAGCAAAGGAATGGTTACGCAGTAAAGGTCTAACCGAAATGCGCGGTCCGGCAAATCCTTCTTCAAACGAAGAATATGGAATGCTGATAGATGGATTTGATGACGAACCAAGGATTATGATGACTTATAATCCCAAGTATTATCTCGATTTATGCGATAACTACGGATTCAAAAAAGCAAAGGATCTCTATGCGTATAAGTTGGAGAACAGGAAAGTAATTTCATCGGATAAATTACGACGCGTAGCAGAAATAGCTCAGAAACGTTCCCACATAAAAATTACTCAAATCGATATGAAAAATTTCGATAAGGAGATTGAAAAAGTTAAATATGTTTATAACAAAGCATGGGCTCCTAATTGGGGATTTGTTCCAATGACCGATGAAGAAATAGACTTTATGGCAAAAGAATTAAAACCAATTACAGAACCATCGCTTATTTTATTTGGAGAAATTGAAAATAAAATTGTCGGCTTTTCACTTGTTCTACTGGACTACAACTACATCCTCAAAAAAATCAACGGGCGGCTCTTCCCTTTAGGGTTTTTCAAGCTTCTAAAACACAAAAAAGAAATTAAATGGTCCCGTATTCTTACTCTTGGTATTATCCCGGAATATCAAAAACGTGGCCTGGATGCTGTCTTTTACTGGGAGATTGTTCAACGTGCTGCTAATATCGGAATCCTTTTAGGTGAAGCAAGCTGGATATTAGAAGATAACGATATGATGAACCGCGGTGCAGAAACTATGAACGGCAAGATTTACAAAAAGTACAGAATCTATGAAATACCAATAACCTGACCGATTAGCTAATTAATAATCTTCAAATTACTTAAATGCTTCGTCGTATTTAGCAATATGCGAAGGATCTATTTTCTTAAGAACGTTAAAAATCTCTTTATCTTTATAATCTTTCAGATATTCAACAAATTCTCCGGCTTTAGCATCGAAAAATACTTTAAGTAAAACACTCCTAGGATCGAGCTGGCTGCGGACTTTCTCAAGATTCCTGATAAGTTTAACCATATTTTCCTGGGCTTGTGCTTTGGTTTTAGGTGAATGATAAAGATCTAATCCGTTGTAATGATAATCAAAAATATCCTGACGCAGCTGTTGAAACTTTGCATTAACAAGATTTTCTACCAATCCTCTTCTATTATAAGCTGTGCTTTTACTTTGCCATCCATCAGGGAACTGACTGCTTGCACCTTTAACTGTTATATCCAGTGCTCTTGAAAAAAATTCTGTTCCGCCCAATCTGTAATATGAATCAAGATCAAACCCTATAATAATATATGCGTAATAGTCCAGTAAGCTTGTCAACGGATCAAAATCAGTCTGATTAAAATACATTGCTTGGTTCCGTTCATACTTAAACTGCCAGGTATTATCCATTAAACTTAGCATTAAAGAGCTTCTCGGGGTTCCTTCTATTATACGCTGACTCGAAATTACAAGTTGAGCAGTATATGTAAGTTCATCCGATGCACCGGTAAAGAAAATATTGAAATTACATTTTATCTTGTCGCCTTCCCAGTTCTGCCGCGTAAACTTATTATTGCTTAAGTAATCTCTTATCTGGGTAGCAAAATTAATCAACCGGTCTTTAGCTGCTACCGGAAGGTTTTCATAATTTACAATAACATTAGCATCTAATTCCTGGCCATAAGTCTTATTCAATACCAGTAGAGAAATAACCAATAAAAAAATTATTTTTTTCATATTGACCTTTTTTCTTCACATTGAAAATATGTAATTGATATATTTAATACAATCACTTAAGTTGTGAACTATGAAAAAGCTTTTTTTAATATTGCTTTTTGTACTCATCCATTCATTCGAAAGTTTCAGTCAGGTTTACCCCGGTGCACGTCAAATTGCTCTATCTCACTCCGATATTTCATTTTCTGAAGATCCATTTGCATTATTCAATAATCCATCCGGACTCTCAAGTATAAAAAGCAGAACAATCGGATTATTTTACTCACCGGCTCCATTTGGAGAATCTGCTCTTTCAACCGGTTCCGGTGCATATATAGAACCGACTTCTTTCGGTACTTTAAGCGGTGGATTTATGATTTACGGTTTTGACCTTTATAAGGAAACCAGAATTGCACTTGGTTTCAGCCGAAAAATAGTTGACAGGTTTTCATTAGGTATTACTTCAATATATCAGAACATATCAATTCAGAATTATGGCAGCAAAGGATTTCTTTCATTTAATATAGGCGGAATAGCTGAAATTACTAAATCTCTCAAATTAGGATTTGTACTTGAGAATGTTACACGTACAAAAGTTGCCGATGAAGAAAACAGCATCCCGGTAGTTTTCTCTGGCGGAATCGGTTATAAAGCCGTTGAAGAATTAAGCGTCTATTTATCAATTAGAAAAGAATTAAATTATAATGCTTCGTTGCGCATCGGTGCTGACTATATGCTAATGAAATTTTTACAACTGCGAATTGGTGCTTCTAATGAGCCGAATAGTTTCTCCGGCGGTTTCAATATCAGCTATGATATTTTTCAGTTTGAATATGCTGTTAATTCACATCCCGATCTTGAATTAAGTCATCAGTTTGGAATTGTAATACAATTATCAAAATAAATTACTTTTTCATGAAGTATGCTTTCCTTATAATATTTTTTATTTT
>JBBIHP010000041.1:0-8800 GCA_037446915.1 Ignavibacteria bacterium | reverse complement strand
GGGATTTATAAACCCGAGGATTTGCTCAACATAGAAGGAGTTAGCCAGGAAGAAATAAATAGAATATTACCTTTCCTTAAACTTGGTGATGAGAAAGAGATATCAATATTCGAAGCGTTCTCCGAACAATTCAGAGATATTAAATTTAATTACAGGTTCCGGGTACAAAACGATTTACAAGTCCGTAATGGATTTACAAACGGCAAATATCTGGGCACACGTCAAAAATTCTACAACCGATTGAAAATAAATAGCGCAAATAAGATTTATGCCGGTGTATTAATTGAAAAGGATGCCGGAGAAAAATCGTTAACCGATTTTACTTCATTTCATTTGAGGATAAACGACTTATCAATTTTCAAGACGATAATACTTGGAGATTACATATTTGAGTTCGGACAGGGGCTTGCTTTATGGAGTCCTTATTCATTTTCGAAAGGGACAGACGCTGTAAATATAATTTCTAAAGGAAGCAGTAATTCAATTCCTTATACCAGTGCTGATGAAAATCAATTTTTTAGAGGAGTTGCACTTAAACTTAATTTTGACCTGATTACAATTTCACCATTCTTTTCTTATAACAAAAAAGATGCTTCAGTTGATTCAATTAGTAATCAAATTACATCATTAACAATTGACGGATTCCACCGGACACAATCAGAAATCAAAAAAGAAAACCGTGTAAGCGAAAAAGTTTTTGGAACTGCAATCGACTTCAATTTCAATACCGATTTGAAATTAGGTTTACTTTATTACCGTTCAACTTACAGCAATGATTTTGCACTAACGGACCAGCTAAAAAGATCCGGCAATAATTTCGATTTTCTATCTGCTTCATATTCAACTTTTTTTGAACGGTTATTCTTAAGCGGAGAAATTTCATATAACATGACTTCGATTGCTTCAATACATACAGCCAACTTAATAATCGACAAGAATTTATCATTGGTTTTCTCACTAAGAAACTTTCCACGTAATTTTATTAACCTGCACGCAAGCAGTTTTGGCGAAAGAGGAACTGCACAGAATGAAGTCGGGTTTTATTCCGGAATAAGATTCCGGACCGATTACGGAGTATTCAATATATATTTCGATCAATTCAAGTTCCCTATTGCAAGCAGCACATATAATTTTTCTTCATCTGGAAATGATTTTTTAATTTATTACACGGTTAAGATTTTTACCAATACTGAATTGCGGCTTAAATATAAAAATGAAACCAAAGATTTTGTCCAGTCATTTACTGATTCAAGAGGTCTCGAAAAAAGGAGTCAGCAAAACTACAGAGCCGAATTAAGTTACAAAGCTGCCAAAAACCTTCAGTTACGTTCGCGTATTGAATATGTTTATTTAACCTCAACTCCAACCCTACCAAAAGAAAGCGGAAATCTCATTCTTCAGGATATTAGATATGCACCGATAACAAATCTTAATATTTGGGCACGGTTTATATTTTTTACAACCGATTCTTATAATTCCCGTATTTACCAATTTGAAAATGATGTTATAGGAGTTATGTCCAACCCGGCACTTTATGGAGAAGGATTACGATGGTATTTTATGGCCAGATACACAACTAAATTTGGTTTGAACATTTCCTTGAAATACTCCGAGCTCTATAAACCTAACGAAAGAACTCTCGGCAGCGGAGATTCTGAAATTCCCGGAAATGTTGATAACCGGATAAATTTTCAAATAGATTTCAACTTTTAAAAGTCTTTAGCAAGAATTGACTTACTCCTTGCCTAATAAAATCATACTCTCTATGTTCGTATCTGTAATTAAACTTTTTTAGGAATCATAATGAGAACAGTTGTTGCACTTCCCGGAGATGGAATTGGTAAAGTAGTTTTACCCGAATCGATTAGATTATTAGATGCTGCTGGATTTAAGGCAAATTATGTTTGGGGTGATATCGGTTGGGATTTCTGGTGCAGCGAAGGTAATCCGTTACCCGATAGAACAATAAAATTAATTGAGCAACATAAGATTGCACTATTCGGTGCTATTACAAGTAAACCGAAAGACGATGCAGAAAAAGAACTTGATCCATCATTAAAAGGAAAAGGATTTGTTTACTTCTCTCCAATTGTAGCGCTTCGCCAAAGATTTAATCTCGATATTTGCATAAGACCTTGTATTACTTTTAAAGGTAATCCGCTCAATTTTATTAGAAAAAGTAGTGATGGTGGATTTGAAGAACCGGTTATTAACACAGTTATTTTTCGTCAGAATACAGAAGGATTATATTCTGGTGTTGAATGGACCAATCCACCAAAAAATGTGAGGGATGCTCTTGAAACAAATCCTAAAATGGATGCTTTCAAGAATATTCCAAGTGAAGAGATGGCTATATCTACACGCATCGTTACTAAGAATGCAAGTGAAAGAATTATAAGGGCTGCATTTGAGTATGCAAAAAAGTTTGGTTATAAAAACGTAACTCTATGTGAAAAGCCGAATGTATTGCGAGAGACATCCGGTATGATGCTTAAAATTGCAAAACAAATTTCAAAAGAATATCCCGGTATTGATTTGTGGGATACAAATATTGATGCTCAAATGATGTGGCTTACAAAAAACCCGGAAGACTACGGAGTTATTGTTGCAGAAAATATGTTCGGTGATATAATAAGCGATGGGTTCGCTGGATTAATCGGCGGATTAGGATTTGCATGCAGCGCTAACCTTGGTGATGAATACGCCGTGTTCGAACCGACACATGGAAGCGCTCCGAAATATGAGAAACTAAATCCTTCCATTGTAAATCCTATAGCAATGTTTATGAGTGCCGTTATGATGCTTGAACATATCGGTGAAAATAAAATTGCCGGTAAGATTAGAAATGCTATTGCAGATGTAATTGCTGAAGGGAAATTCCGGACTTATGATATGCTGAGGTTGAAAGGTGGTCCCGGTGTTTTTGAAAATGGCGCTGTTACTACTCAACAATTAACCAATGCTGTTATTGCTAAATTGAAATAGCAAGCATAAAATAATTTGATAAATAAATATTAGTTAGAGAGGATTAAAAATGAGTGGAATAGTAATTATACTGTTTGCAATGGTAGTCTTCTCGTTCTCATATAAATATTACGGTGGTTATATAACCCGTAAATTAAATGTCTCCAATTCCAAAGAAACTCCGTCGCATACAATGTATGATGGTGTTGATTACTGTCCCGCTAAAACTCCTGTTCTTGTAGGGCATCATTTTGCATCAATTGCCGGTGCCGGACCAATTGTAGGACCGATTATAGCAGCAAGTTTCGGATGGATTCCGGTTTATGTCTGGATCTTATTAGGTGCAACTTTTATTGGCGGTGTTCACGACTATACTTCAATAGTGGCGTCTGTCCGGCATAAAGGGAAATCAATCGGTCAAATTATTGATACTTACATCGGTCATAATGGTAAAAAACTTTTTCTATTGTTCGCATGGGCAACACTTATTCTTGTTATTGCAGTGTTTATGCTAATTGTCGCAAATACATTTGCCAGTATTCCAAGTTCAGGAACTTCGTCTCTCCTTTTCATATTACTTGCAGTAGCTTTTGGGTTAACAGTTTATAAATACAAATTCTCGCTCTGGCTATCATCAATAATTGGTGTAGTATTATTATTTTTATGTATTTACTTAGGTAATTTGTTTCCGCTGCAATTAAGCAGTCAGATTTGGATTTACATTTTAATTGGATACATATTTGTTGCATCTGTAACACCTGTATGGATTTTACTTCAGCCAAGAGATTATCTTAATTCATATTTCCTTTATTCATTGATGATTGGCGGAATTGTCGGATTATTTTTTACTTTTCCAGAAATTCATCTTGCACCAGTTACAAATTTCTCTATCGATAAAATCGGGTATTTATTCCCGGCACTTTTTGTTACAGTTGCTTGCGGAGCCATAAGCGGATTTCATTCAATTGTAGGAAGTGGAACAACTTCTAAACAACTTGATAAAGAATCTGATGCAAGAGTTGTCGGCTATGGAAGTATGTTGGTCGAGGGCATTCTTGCCGTACTTGCACTTCTATCAGTTGCATCTTTAGATCAACAACATTTTCTTGAGCTTCTCGAAACAAAAGGTGCTGTTACTGCATTTTCAACCGGTGTAGCAAATTTTATTCATAATATTCCTTTGTTAAATGTACCAACACAGGTAGCAACAAATTTTGCAGCATTAGCTGTTTCTGCTTTTGCCTTAACAACACTCGATACAGCAACACGTCTGGCGCGTTTTTCATTTCAGGAATTTTTTGAAGTCCGTGAAAAGAAGGAACAAAATATTCTTGTTAAAAACCGGTTTGTTGCCACTGCTATTACCGTTGCATTCGGAGCAGCGTTAACATTCAGCGGACAGACAATGTCTATCTGGCCGGTATTCGGAAGTGCAAATCAGCTCCTCGCTGCAATTGCTTTACTTGCAATTACTGTATGGATTTCAAGCTTAAAACTAAATTTCTCATTCACATTAATTCCTATGATTTTTATGTTTGCAGTTACATTGACAGCTCTTGTAACTCTTTTTTATACCAACATAGTTAATAATAATTATATCCTTTCGGTAATTTCTGTTCTCCTCTTTGTATTAGCATTGATTCTTGTTTATCAGGCATACAGAGTATTAAGACAAAACGGAAAGGAAGTTGAACTTGCAAAGTAATTGAGGTAATTATGCTGCTTGACGATGTTAAAAAGTTATGGCCGGAATTAATCTGGATTAAAGACGAATCCTTGCGTGATAAAACACTTAATGCCTGGGCTTATGCAATTAAGAACTCTGTATTTACGGCAGATGACCTTGAAAGAATTCCTTTTACCATTGAAATAGAAAATTGCAATATCTCTTTTATTCATTATTGTAGAACTTCACTCCGCATTGCTACCGAAATTGCAAACAGGTTGAAAGATAGTTTAGGTGAATTACTAAAAGTAAATATGGATTATATTATTGCCGGTGCTATTCTCTTTAATGTAGGTAAACTAACAGAATTTGATTTGGTAAATGGTAAATTGACTTTAAGCAGTAAAGGGAAATTATTGAAACAGAATTTTAGCGGTGTTGCAATTGCAGAAAGATTCGATTTACCGCTTGAGGTTCTTCACATTATCGCTAATCAAAATTCGCTTAACAATACTTCATACAATTCAGCCGAACTTACAATTATTAATCATGCATATACACTCTCGTATGAAATTTTGAAAAATTCTCATAGCTAAATTGGAATCCGATAATTAAATGGGTCAGACATTAACAGAAAAGATTGCACAAAAATTTGCCTTCGGTTTGGATGAAGGTCATACTATTCGTTCAGGTGATTATATTTCGATTAAACCTGCTTATGTAATGACACATGACAATACCGGCGCAGTAATTCCTAAATTCAGAAGCATTGGTGCAGCAAAGCTTTTTAATCCACGACAAGTTGTTATAACACTTGATCATGATATACAGAACAGAGAAGAAAAAAATCTTTTAAAGTATAAACGGATTGAAGAATTTGCCGGGTTGATGGGTGCGGATTTTTATCCCGCCGGGCGTGGAATCGGTCATCAGATTATGTGCGAAGAAGGATATGCCTGGCCCGGAACATTGGTCGTTGCATCGGATAGTCATTCAAATATGTATGGTGGATTAGGATGTTTAGGAACACCAATCGTTAGAACCGATGCTGCTGCAATCTGGGCTACCGGAAGAACATGGTGGCAAATTCCTTCCGTTGCAAAGGTGGAATTAAAAGGGAAGCTCAATAATGGTGTTACAGGTAAAGACGTAATTATTGTATTAGCTGGATTTTTCAACAACGATGAAGTTCTTAATCACGCATTAGAATTTACGGGTGATGGAATTAAACAACTTAGTATTGATCAGCGTTTGACTATTGCAAACATGACTACAGAATGGGGTGCATTAACCGGACTATTTCCCATTGATAATGTTACGATTGAGTGGTTAAGAGAACGTGCTGAATTTATTATTCAGAGAGGACTTGAAGGTGTTCCTTCTGATAGTGACGGAAACGGTAAACACCCGAGATTAAATTCAACAAGAATAGATAAGCTGGAAAAAGATATTTCATTTCTTCAAGCAGATAGTGATGCATTTTATTCGAAGGAACTTACAATTGATTTATCTTCAATTGAGCCGCATATATCCGGTCCGAATTCAGTAAAAACAATTTCTCCTGTAAGTTTAATTCAGAAGAAAAAAATAAAAATTAACAAAGCATATTTAGTTTCGTGTGTTAATTCAAGAGTTGATGATCTCTCCCATGCAGCTGAAGTATTACGTAGTAAAAAAGTAGCAGAAGGAGTAGAGTTTTATTTTTCAGCCGCATCAAGCGAAGTTCAGTTAGAAAGTGAAAAGCGGGGTGACTGGCAAATATTGTTGAATGCCGGTGCAATTCCCCTTCCACCCGGATGCGGTCCATGCATTGGAATGGGAATGGGATTACTTGAAGATGGTGAGGTTGGTATTTCCGCTACTAACAGAAATTTTAAAGGAAGAATGGGTTCTCCTAAAGCCGATGCTTACCTTGCTTCTCCGGCAATTGTTGCTGTTTCTGCTCTTAATGGCTTTATTACTTCGCCTGAAAACTTTCTACAAAAAGAAATTTCATGTGAATTAAAAACCAATACTGGTGTGAATACTAAGAATGCATCTGTTAAAATAATTGATAATTTCCCGGAATCAATCAGCGGCGAAATTGTATTCTGCCACCAGGATAATTTGAATACCGATGGAATTTACTCGGGCAAGTACACATACCAGGATGATATTACACCGGAGCGGCAAGCAGAAATTGTTATGGAGAATTACGATCCTGAATTCAGTAAGATTATCCGCAAAGGTGATATACTTGTTGGAGGATTTAATTTCGGCATCGGTAGTTCTCGCGAACAAGCAGCAACTGCTTTGAAGTATTGCGGAATACAAATTTTAATTGCTGGATCATTTAATGAGACTTACAAAAGGAATGCACTTAACAATGGTTTTCTTACTATTGAATCTCCCCAACTTGTAATTGACCTAAAATCAAAATTTGGAAATGATAAATTAACTGTAAGAACAGGAGTGCAAGCAACAGTCGATTTTTCTAATTCTACAATTACTACTCAGACAAAAATCTATTCAATTGACCCGATAGGAATTGCTGCACAGGAATTGATAGTGTGCGGTGGACTGGAAGAATGGACTAAAAAGAATTTAAAATCATAAAAAAACCCGGCGTTTAAATTAAACACCAGGTTTAAATGAAAGTTTACACGTCAATTATTTTTTTCTATTCTTTCTTTCCCTGAAATAATTTTTCACTCTTTCGCTTGTCTGTTCAAATTTGATATACAGAATAGGAATTACAATCAAAGTTAATGCAGTAGTAGCTGTTAATCCTCCTATTACTGCTCTTGCCAGTGGCGACCAAGTTTCTGCTCCTTCTCCTAATTCAATTGCCAGAGGTACCATTCCTAGAATTGTTGTTAGGGCAGTCATTAATACAGGTCTTAACCTTGCTTTGCCACTAAATTCAACGGCTTCAATTAAACTCATTCCTTTCTTCCTCTGCTGATTCATAAAATCTACTAACACAATTCCATTATTTACAGCAATACCTACAAGCATAACCACACCTACAAGCGCCATAACACTAAATGAAGTACCTGTAATTGCAAGGAAAATAAATACTCCGATTATTGACAATGGAACAGTAAACATGATAATAAAAGGATCGATCAGTGATTCAAACTGCGATGCCATTATCATATAAACAAGAATAATTGCTGCAAGAAAAGCGAGAGCCAGATAGAAAAATGCTTCCTGTTGATCTTCTGCAGTTCCGCCAATTATTACCTGATATTCAGATGGTATTGGAGTATCAGCAATTATATTCTTGATTTCTTTAGCTGCAGTCGATAAGTCAATTCCCGAAAGTCCGCATCCAACCGATACAAACCTGCTCTGGTTTTCCCTGAATATAGTTGGACTCGACTGTTCTTCATTAATAACAGCAAGATCCTTCAACTTAACTCTTCCTCCGGTCGGTAATGTTAATTCAATCTGTTCAAGAGATTCTTTCTTATTACGGAAACCCTTTGCAAAGCGGACGTAGATATCATACTCGTCACCTTTCTCTCTATACTGCGAAGCAACACGTCCCTGAATTGCAGTAGAAATATTACCGGCAACCTGCATAGTAGAAAGGTTATAGTGATTAAGAAGATCTTTATTAAGATGAACCTGAAGTTCAGGTGTAGTTTCTTTTGTGTTAAGAGAAATATCCACAAGACCTTTTACCTTTTCCATTTTCGATTTTAATTCATTTGCAATTGCTTTCGCACCATCAACATCAAAACCGATTATTTTAACCTCTATATCTTTCTCTGTTGTAAATGCTCCACCTTCCTGAAAAGTATATGTTACACCGGGAAGTTTATCAAATTTAGCTCGTAATTTATCTGATAATTCAAACTGCGAATGCTTCCTCAACTTTCGCGGTGTAAGTTTAATAAATATTTCTAAAGTACTAGGGGATGTTCCAAAAGCACCTATACCTTCCCTTTCACCATAAAAAATAGAAAGTGATTCAAAATCTTCCTTTTCTATTACTTCCTTAACAATGTCTTCAATTTTATATGCATAGATTCTTGTCTGTTCTATTGGTGTTCCCGATGGCGATTCAAGTAGAACATTTATTAAACCCTGGTCGGATTTAGGTAGAAACTCACCACCAAGCATAGTCGCTAATCCAATCGATAATACAAATAACACAAACACAGTAATCAGCACAACTTTTTT
>JBBIHP010000040.1:0-23194 GCA_037446915.1 Ignavibacteria bacterium | reverse complement strand
CGAAAGTAAATTTAACGGTTTTTACTTTTAATGCTCAATTGCCATAATTCGATAATTCAAGAAATCTTGGAAGTTGTGTCGCTACGCCTTCTTTAGCCATTGCACCGGTAATTTCAAACTCGCCCGGATACATTAGAAATCCATCGGAGCTGAATTCGGTCGAACCAAACTTCAAACAAATTTTGGATGAAGTGCGGAGTCCCGCATTCCAATATTGAATGGTCATACAATCTTTAAAATTAAGATAGTAACGATTATTTACGGAGTCCCTTTTTACAATCTCTTCCGACTTACCGACCGTGCCTGAATCAAGTTTTAGAACAAAACCTTCGTCGCGATATCTAAATCTTCCTTCGGCAAGTAAAGATAAAAGATGAGTGGTTGAAGCAATATATGCTTTTTTGCGGTTTTCAATAAAAGACTCCATTGAATCTTTATCGGTTGAAATAATCTCGCTAAATTTTGGAAAAATAGAAAAGGTAAGATTTCTTTTTAGTTTGTTATACTGAAAATATTTCAGAATGCATTCAATCTCATATCCAAGAGCATTGTTGCGTATTAAGATGGCGCGTGATGTATTTGCTGTAAAAAGCGTGGAGCTTTCACTAAAATTTATGTGATACGGATTTTTTATCTCACAGTATTTTGCAAATTCATTATCGCCAAAAAATAATTTTTTAAACAACTCCAGTTGCTTTTTCCAGTTAATATCTTCTCTTGCCTGGACATCAACTTCTTCCAATTCATAAGTTTTGGGAGTTAGTTTTATAGTAATAAATTTATTAATCCTGTTTCTCAAGTCGATGCTTACTATTTGAGGTTCGTAGCCAATTGCTGATGCAACCAGCGAATACAAAGATCCGGGAACGTCGGGTATTTTAAAATTTCCATTGGCATCGGTTGCCGAGCCTAATGTTGTGTGTGATAAATACACATTAACAAGTAAAATTGGTTCGCCCGTTTGACTATCAACAACCTTTCCTTCCAGTGTGAATTTTGCCGGCTGGGCCAGTATGCTAAAACTTATTAGAAAACATATAAGAAGAAATTTTATGTTAAATGAATTGAAAGATATTTTTATGAGGAGGTTCATTTTAAAATTACTCTTTTTGTTACTGCAAGAATAAAAAAATCTACTTTGTAAGCACTATTAAAATTAGTGTATTAAAACAGAGCCGCGTTAGAATTTAAAGCCAAATGCTTAATCCCCATTTTATTAAACGCCTTATTCAATACATAAAATATTTTATAATTATACCCGCCAGGCGCCTAAAACAATTCCATTAATAAGAAGAACTATAAAATGATAACCGGCATCAATTACAAACTGTTGAAAGGTTCTACCCTCAAACAAAAAGTTGATTGTCATGGTTGTTGCAATAAATCCTATTGCTGCCATAAAAGCAATTTTGATTCCTTCCTCTGGCGTTGCAACTCCCGTATAACTCATAATCATCGCAAGAATAAATGCCATTACAAGCTGTGAAAGAAAGGAAACGAAGTATGTTTTAAGAGGCATAAAGTCGGTTCGCCATTCATCTTCTGTTTTATCCAATGATGCTACCCAGACTTTTCCAAGAAACATATGACTATACCAGATAGCACCGATTCCAGTTCCAATTACAGCGCAGACTAAAACCGCCCACAAATTGATTTGGCTGTGAAGCTCCATTTTAACCTCATATCATTTGAATGATTGCAGAAAGCTGAAAAATTTATTCATCTCTATACATTTTAACAACCGGTTTCTCTCCATTTATGAAATATCCGCGGTACATCCCTTCCGTATTAAAAGGCATGGCAACATTGCCGAATTTATCCAGACATATAACTCCGCCACTACCACCAAGATCTCCAACTTTCTTAATTACTTCTTCCGAAGCATATTGCAATGTCATTCCCTTATATTCAATCAAAGAAGAAATATCTTTGGCAACGCCAATTCGAATAAAATACTCTCCGCTTCCCGTTGCTGATACACCACAAGTATTATTGTTTGCATAAGTTCCTGCGCCAATTATAGGAGCATCTCCAACTCTTCCAAATTTTTTCATCATCATTCCGCCTGTTGATGTTCCAGCTGCAATATTGCCATTTTTGTCGAGCGCCACAGCGCCAACAGTTCCGTGTTTTTCGGTTTTCTTTCTTTCTTCCTCGCGTTGTAAAGCTCTTTGATAAGACTCCCATCTTTCTTTGGTAATGAAATAATTGTTCTCAACCATTTCAAGCCCATTCTGTTTTGCAAACTCTTCAGCTCCATCACTAATCATCATTACGTGAGGGGATTTTTCCATAACCAGCCGGGCAAGCGTTATTGGACTTTTTACATGTTTAATACCTGCGACAGCTCCGGCAGAATGAGTTTTTCCATCCATAATAGAAGCATCAAGTTCTGCGACTCCCTTTTCTGTTAGTACCGCGCCCTTACCCGCATTAAATAATGGTGACTCTTCCATTAACTGAATAACAGCTTCAACCGCATCAAGGGCGCTTCCGCCCTCGGAAAGAATTTTATAACCGGTTTCAAGAACCTCTTTTAACTTATTAGAATATTCTGCTTCCCTTTCAGCGTTCATGTTTTCTTTAACAATTCTTCCGGCGCCGCCGTGGATTACTATTCCAAATTTCTTTTCCTGGCCAATTATATTATTGGATGTTATAATTAATATGAATAAAAAGATTTTTGCGGATTTCTGCAGAGTTCTCATTTTTCACATCTATTTGTTAGTAAGACAAATGAAATTAATTCGCAATCATATTAAAATCAATTGTTAAGTAAAATATTATTTACTATGAATTAAAAACCCGTTCATATAAATTTGAAAAGGAATTTTAAAACTTATCCTCAAGGGGGTAACATGAACCGCTTTAAATCCACATTTCAACTAATAATAATTTTCATACTTGTTCCGCTTGTAATCTTTGGTCAGGGAAAGAAAAAGAAAGAGGCATATGAGTTTACAATAATTCATCAGGTTAAAACTACGCCCGTTAAAAATCAATCTAAGACAGGAACGTGCTGGTCTTTTGCAACAACATCATTTATAGAAACAGAGTTAATAAGAATGGGAAAGGGAGAGCATATACTTTCTCCGATGTGGTTTGTTCGGTTTGCTTATCCTGATAAAGCAGAAAAGTATATTCGCTATCATGGATCATACAATTTTGGTGTTGGCGGACAGGCACACGATGTAACAAATGTTGTAAAACAATTTGGGTTTGTTCCGGAAGAAATTTACAGAGGAATGAACATTGGAGAAGAGGAACACAATCATGGAGAAATGGCATCGGTACTGGAAGGAATTGTTGATGCGGTAAAAAAGAATCGCGGCGGAAAAATTACTCCACTCTGGAAAAATGTTTTTAATTCCGCACTTAATATTTATTTGGGAAAACCGGTTGACGAGTTTACATACCAGGGTAAAAATTATACGCCGAAGACTTTTGTGGAATCACTCGGATTTAATGCTGAAGATTATGTTGAAATAACTTCGTATTCCCATCGTCCTTTCTATTCAACATTCGATCTTGAAATTCCTGATAACTGGAGTAAGGACAAATATTATAATGTTCCGATGGATGAATTGATGGCTGTAATCGATTATGCTCTTTCAAATGGTTACTCGGTTTGCTGGGACGGTGATGTAAGCGAGAAAGAATTTGATAGGAAAAAAGGAATAGCAATTGTCCCCTTAGACCCGTTAGAAATTAAAGAGGGCGAAGAAGAAAAATCAGAAATTCCGGTTAAAGAAAAAACGATAACTCAGGAAATGAGGCAATCAACCTTTGATAATTACACTACAACAGATGATCACCTGATGCATTTAACCGGACTGGCAAAAGACCAGAACGGAACTAAATATTATTACACAAAGAATTCTTGGGGAACTAAGGATAAAAAGTACGACGGTTACTGGTATATGAGCGAGTCCTACGTACGACTTAAAACCGTTGCAATAATGATTCATAAAAGCGCTATCCCGCCGGATATTAAAACAAAATTAGGGCTATAGAAAATAACCCCGATGGATTTTGATTCCACCGGGGTCTATTATTTTTGCTCGGGCATAGGATTTTAAAATTCTAATAACCATCAAATAAATAATACAATACTATTTCCTTCGTAGATCGGAACGAGGTAAAAACTTTGCAAAAATTCAGCTGAGGATTAAAAAAATTATTTTGGGGCTTGTCAACTTATTCAACTCTTTGTAGTTTTGTTCAGCATAAAAAGGAATATATGCTAAAAAAGACGTTTATTTTACTTATTACATTTACCTCTCTTCATTTTTCTCAAACATCAATTGATTCTATTTACAAAAGCATTTCTGCTTTTGAAGACTCTTCTCGGGCGAGAATTTTATTAGAAGATACATGGAAGCGACGAAGTAATGAACCGCTTGTTGCTATCCAGCTTGGGAAAGAAGCTTTAAGTATATTTAAGAATCTTGGTGATTTATCGGGACAGGCACGTGCAAATAATTATCTTGGAATTGTTTATACAAATATCGGCGCAATAGACATAGCAAATACTTATCACGTGGAAGCTCTTAAAATCGCACAATTGGCAAACGATCTTACACAGGTTGCATATTCTTATAATAATCTCGGCGAAATATTCCGGATAAAAAATGACATCGTAAAAGCAACCGAAAATATTCAAAGAGCAATTCAAATTTTCGAAACGAATAATGATCAACGAGGACTTGCTTACTGCTATGTAAACTTAGCACGGCTTTATAATTCCCAGGATGATTTTAATAAAGCCCTAGAATTTTTCGATAAAGCTAAAAATATTGCACAGCAATTAAATCTTAATGATATGCATGGCAGAATTCTCCTTTCTATAGCCCGGATTGCTCAAAGAAATGGAGATTATTTAAGGGCAGAAGAAACTTATAACACACTTGAAAAAATTTACAACAAAAGTAATTATCTTAAAGGGATTGCCGGAGTTTGGAGAGGGTTAGGAGAACTTGCATATACAAAAAAGAACTATAATGAAGCGCTCGATTATATAACAAAATCAATTGAGTTAAATAGAAAAATATTTAATCCCGAGGGAGAGATAAACGGTTTAAATAGCATTGCAAGAATTTACATTACACTAAATAATATTAACGCCGGAAACAAATTTTTATCTCTTGCATTAAACAAAGCGAAAGAAATAAACTCCCCTACGCTTACTGCACTAACATATAAAACTTACTACGAGTTTTTTAAACAGGTAGGAAGACTCGACAGTGCTTTATACTATCACGAAAAATATTATAATCTGAAAGATTCTATCGTTACCAAAGAAGAAATTATTAAACTTGGCGAACTTGAATCGCTTATTAAAATTGAAAAGGCCGAAAGAGACAAAGAAATTATTCAAAAAGAATTAGAGAACCAGACCAAACAAAGAAATTATTTAATAATAATCGCTATTCTATCAATACTTCTTGCCATTATTTTGTTAATACGTTATTTCGATAAGAAAAAAATTTCCGAAGAACTGAACAGTATAAATATTGTAAGGGAGAAATTTTTCAGGATTATTGCTCACGATTTACGCGAACCCTTCGGCGCAACTTTTACAGCTCTTGGTTTGCTTAAAGAACAATATGATGATTTATCCGAAGCCGAAAAAAAGGAAGTAATCGAAATGGTTGGCGGGTTAATTAAAAAAGATTTCGATCTTCTGGAAAATCTTTTGATGTGGGCAAAAAACCAAAGAAAAGAAATAAAATTTAAACCCGATAAGCTTACCCTAAAGCCAATCATCAATAAAATAATTCAGCTAATAGAAACACGTTTGAACAGTAAAAACATTTCTTTAGATATCGAGATAAATGAATCATTTGAAGTTTTTGCAGATGAACAAATGTTAAACACAATTCTTCGAAATATTATTTTCAATTCTGCAAAATTCACCAATATAAACGGTCACATTAAAATATCCGGCGAGTGTTCTCACCGAAATTGCATAATCAAAATAACCGATGATGGAATAGGAATGGATCAGGATACAATTAAAGACCTTTTCGCATTAGATAGAAAAACTATTTCTAAGGGAACCACCGGAGAATCGGGATCGGGGCTTGGAATGATTTTAGTTAAAGAGTTCGTAGATGCTCATAAAGGAACTATTACAATTGAGAGCGAACCGGAAAAAGGTACGACCGTAATTCTTTCTTTGCCTCAAAAAGCATAATCTTTTTAATTGATGGAGATGTTATGTTCAGATTAAACAACTCTATTCTAATTGCTCTATTCTTTATCGCTTCGTTCGCATTCGCACAAATACAGCCGGCTATGTTAGACAGACCGATGAACAATTTTACAATGCCGACATACGATGGTAAAACAGTTTCTCTCTCGGATTTTAAAGGAAAAAATGTTCTTATAGTATTTCCGCGCGGATATGCCGCTGAAAACCGCTGGTGCTCTATCTGTAATTATCAATATGCTCAACTACTGGATCTTGATAAAAAAATAAAGGGTAAGACGGACTTACAAATTCTTTATGTTTTTCCTTATAGCGAAGAAAAAACACATGAGTGGATCGATGCATTCCCGGATCAGATGACATTAATCGAATCTATGAAAAATCCCAAGGACGATAGCGAGCAAAGTAAACGAAGAGCGGCATTTGCAAAAAATTATTTTACAGAAAAGTATGAGTTTAAGAAGGGCGAAGTGCCCACTCCATTTCCAATTCTAATTGATTCGGCAAGAACAGTCTCTAAATCGCTGGGACTATTTATGACTGAATGGGGCGGATCAAAGGTCGATCAGAATATTCCCGCTGTTTTTCTGCTCGATAAAAATGGAGTGCTGAAATTTAAGTACGTTGGTCAGTCCACCGCCGATAGACCGGGTGTAAACTATTTATTGAATGTTATCGAAAAGTTGCTTTAGTAAAAAAAGAAAAGAAGATCGCGCAGAGGCCGCAAAGTTAGAAAGTAGAGTTCGCAAAGGATTAGATGCGGACTCGTTTAATTTTGATTTTCTTGCTCTAATAAAAAAATTTATTTAACCAGTTTTTTCATTTTTTCAATTTCGTCTCTTAGAAAAGCGGCGCGTTCAAATTCAAGATCTTTTGCTGCTGCAAGCATCTCTTCGTTCATCTGTTCAATCAATTCCAGCTTCTGTTCTTTACTCATAAAACGAACAACGGGTTCTGCAACTTTAAGGAACTGAGCTTCTTCTTTTTCATAATCTTTCTTACGCACATCGGCAATAGATGTAGATGAAAGTATTTCTTCTACACTCTTATAAATTGTTTTAGGAGTAATGCCATGCTCTTTATTGTATTCCTCCTGTAACTTTCTTCGGCGGTTGGTTTCATTAATAGTCTTTCGCATCGATTCGGTTATAACATCCGCATACATCATAACTTTTCCGTTAACATTACGCGCCGTTCTTCCGGCGGTCTGCATTAAAGATCTTTCGCTTCTAAGAAATCCTTCCTTGTCGGCATCAAGGATTGCAACAAGAGAAACTTCCGGCAGATCTAATCCTTCGCGCAATAAGTTAACGCCAACCAGAACATCAAAATCGCCTATGCGTAAATCGCGTATAATTTCAACACGCTCCAGTGCATCAATGTCGCTGTGTATGTAACGGACTTTTATTTTCAGCTTATCAAGGTAGTCCGATAAATCCTCGGCCATTTTTTTTGTAAGCGTTGTAACAAGTGTCCGTTCCTTTCTATCAACACGTTTTCTAATTTCACCTATTAGGTCGTCTATCTGACCTTTAATCGGTCTAACTTCAATTTCCGGATCGAGCAATCCGGTAGGACGAATAACCTGTTCGACAAAAACGCCACCACTTCTTGCAAGTTCGTAATCAGCGGGCGTTGCACTTACATAAACAACCTGATTGGTAAGTTTATCAAACTCTTCGAACTTAAGCGGACGGTTATCGAGAGCACTCGGCAACCGGAATCCATATTCAACAAGAACTTCTTTTCTGGATCTGTCTCCGTTATACATTCCTCTAACCTGGGGAACCGTTACGTGTGATTCATCAATTATTAAAAGATAATCCTTGGGGAAATAATCGAACAGACAATATGGACGTGAACCGGGGGGACGGTTATCCATGTGGCGCGAATAGTTTTCTATTCCGCTGCAATAACCTATTTCTCTCATCATTTCGATATCGAACTTTGTGCGTTGTTCAAGCCGTTGTGCTTCAACATATTTTTCCTGGGACCAGAAATATTTTAATCTCTCTTTAAGCTCCTCTTCAATTGATATAATTGCCCTGTTAACCTGATCTTTGGTAGTAACAAAATACTTTGCCGGATAGATTGGAACAGAATCAACTTGCTGAATTACATTTCCTGTAATTGAATCAATTATAGAGATCCGTTCAATTTCATCTCCCCAGAATTCAACTCTTACCGCCTCTTCGTATTGATAAGCCGGAATAATTTCAACAACATCACCACGTGCACGGAATGTTCCGCGCGAGAACTCAGCATCGTTTCTAACGTAATAAATATCAATCAGGTTGCGTAGAAGTTTTTTTCTTTCAATCGATTGACCTATTTTTAAGAACATTATCTGCCGTGCATATTCGTCTGGCGCACCAATACCATAAATACAAGAAACACTTGCAACAATTATAACATCGCGTCTTCCTTCTATTAATGATGTTGTTGCTTTAAGCCGAAGCCGGTCAATTTCTTCGTTAACAGAAAAATCCTTTTCGATATAAAGATCGCGCTTTACAACATATGCTTCCGGCTGATAGTAATCATAATAACTGATGAAAAACTCGACCGCATTATTCGGAAAGAACGATTTGAATTCCGAATAGAGCTGTGCTGCAAGGGTTTTATTATGAGAAATAATTAGAGTCGGTTTGTTATGCTGCTGTATAACATTGGACATGGTATAAGTCTTGCCGCTTCCGGTAACTCCAAGCAGCGTTTGATGCTTTACACCTTTGTTAAGCCCATCCACTAATTCTTTAATTGCTTTCGGTTGATCGCCGGCCGGTTTGTAATTAGATATTAATTCGAAGTTTGGCATTTTATTACCGGGTATTAAAAAAAAAATTAATTTCTTGGCGTAACCGATGCTGCATGAAAATAATCAGTGTGTAAATGTCCTCTCAACGTAACACGATTTATAACATCCATACCCGGAGGAAGTGTAATCGGTCCTATTACCTTAACAACTTTTCCTGCACCGTCTTCTACATAAAATGTGGTTCCGCCGGAATTTTTATCCTGAACAAATCCCCTTTCGTGTAAAAGTTTTACAATTATATCCCGGTTGGCATTATTGTTTGTATCAAAATCGGAAAAGAAACCAAGGTCGTCTTTAGGACTGAAATATAAAAAGTACAAAACCGCTGCAACGGCTATTATCAAGAGGGGTAAAATTATTTTTTGTGATTTCATTTTTCACCTTTTTTACTTTTATGGAAAGTGTGACTTGAAATATATAAAAATCGCCACTTCGATAAATAAGAATCGTATTGAAAAAAATCCCCCTTTAATAAAAATGCACAATAAATTATTGCTATTTTTAAAAAGGACTTATTGGAGATTACTATGAAAAAAATAGTTGTTGTTCTTTTCCTAATATCATGTATGGTATTTGCCCAAACACCCGATTCATTAAAAGGGAAGTGGATCCCCTCATTAACAACGGGACTTGGTATAAGTCAGGTAGCATTCAGCAATTGGGTAAAAGGTGGGGAAAATTCAATTGCGTGGGCATTAATCGGTGATTTTTCAATTAACCGCGATGATAAGCCATGGATTTTTAAAAACCAGATTAAAGCACAATACGGTAGAGCAAAAATAGGTGATGCAACATACAGAACAACGGTTAATGATCTATACATAGAAAATTTAGCGAGTTATGATCTCGGCTGGGCTGTTAGTCCATTTGCATCTAATGCAATCAGAACTCAGGTATCAAAAGGATATGATTATAAAACAGCCGGGTCACCAAACATTTCGGATTTTTTTGATCCCGGTTATATAACTCAAACAATCGGTTTTACTTACGATAAATATGCAAATATTGTAACCCGTTTTGGTATAGCGTTTCAGGAAGTTATTACTAATAAATTCACTCAATACTCTGATAAAAAAGAAACTACGGAAATAGAAAAATTCAAGTTTGAAACCGGTATAGAATCGGTAACTGACATCGATTTTACATTGGATACAAACTTAAAATGGAAAAGTAAATTCCGTCTCTTTTCACGATTCGAAAGTCTTGATGTTTGGGATGTATTGTGGGATAATACAATTACCGGAAAGATAAACACCTGGCTCAGCGTTAATTTTTCTTATATCCTATTGTATGAGAAAGCACAATCGCCCAAAACGCAAATGAAGGAAGGTTTACAGGTTGGAATAACTTATCAACTACTATAATTATTTTGTAAAAAAATTAACCGGGACAAAAACTAAAAACATTCTGGAATAATGACAATACACGAAATACAGGAAGAAATAATAAAAGAGTTTGAACAATACACAGATTGGGAAGACCGTTATAAACGAATAATTGAATATGGAAAAAAGCTTCCGCCTCTAAATGAAAACTTAAAAACAGAAAAGAACAAACTTGGCGGGTGTCAATCCCAGGTTTGGATTAATGCAAAACTTTCTGATGGCAAAATTATATTCGAAGCAGATAGTGATGCCTCTATTGTAAAAGGATTAATTGCTTTGCTAATAAAGGTTTATTCGAATCGTTCGCCCGATGAGATTCTTTCTAATCCGCCCGATTATTTTAGAAGAATTGGAATTGATAGCCATCTTTCGCCAACACGCAAAAACGGTCTAGCCGCAATGATGAAACAGATTCAATTCTATGCGGTTGCATTTAAGGCATTGCTAAGTAAAAATGGAACTCAGTAAAGTATTTTTGTTATAGTGCTTCACAGACAAAAGAAATAGGCCTGATTAATAAAATTATCAACGGTGAGCGGAGGTATCCGATGGACGAAAACAAAGCTGTTCTTGATGATAAAATTGATACCGTTAAGAAAAATATCAGCTTCAGACAGATCTTCAATGTTCTAATTCTTATTATAGTTTTAATCTTTGCGCTTCAAAATCTTGAAAGCATTCGCGTATCGCTATTGTTCTTTACATTCGAGATGCCCCTGTTTATTCTTATTATAGCTGTTTTTGCAATTGGATATTTTACAAATACGCTTACTAAAAAATCATGAAACAATTATTATTTATTCTATCCGCCCTGTTATTTTTATCCGGTTGTGAGCTTAAAGAGAAATTAGAGAGCAAGCCGGAAGAGCCCGCTATCGATTCACAAACTGATGCCGGACACGATAACTCAACAACATCGCTTGACTGGGCGGGAACCTACAAAGGTATATTACCATGTGCCGACTGCGAAGGAATTGAAACGGTTATCACAATCAAAGATGATATGACTTACACTATTAAAACAAAATATCTTGGTAAAGACGAAATGGTTTACGAGCAAAAAGGAGATTTCCTCTGGAATGAAGAAGGCAACACAATAATTCTAAACGAAAAGAACCGAACACCCCGTCAATTCCTTGTAGGCGAAAATTATCTGCTTCAGCTTGATTTGAAAGGGAATAAAATTACCGGCGAGCTTGCTGATAAATATTTTCTACATAAAGCGGTTAAGTAAGATTAGATTTACCGGGTTATAATAAGTATTGTAAACTACTCCGCAATAAAAGATTTTAACCATTCAATTGCTTCGCTTAAATCTGTAAAAGCTTTTAGACGAAAACCACGGTTACTAAAAACAGATTCCTCGGCAACAGCAGCTTCGCGATTCTCTTTAGAATCTATGAGTGCTATTTTATACTGACGAAATTCAACCGGAAAAGATTCCGCTTTTTGAACCGATTCTATAATTGATCTTTTTCCTTTTACTCCCGTATAATCAATAACCGCTTTTTTGCTCTCCGATTTTTGAAGCTCTTTAACTAACAGTTCATTGATCTCATCAACATCATACAACATTCTTGCCCCGGTAAGCTTAAGAACAAGAATGTTTTCTAAAATTTCAATAGACGGTTTAATGCCCATTTTTTACAACCCCTCTGATAAGGTTTATTAATTAACATGTTTGGGTGATACAAGCATGTTCAGTTTGTTTCTCGAAACAAGTTCTTTGAGAATTAAAAACATCAGCCGCTTCTCATCCAGCTTATTAATCCTAAGTTCATAGAACATTTTAATAAGGATTTCATCGCTAAGGCTAACGACTTTTAAATACTGCATTTCTATGTTTTCCTTTTTATTTTTTATTTCCATAGTATTAAACCTGTTAGAAAACTTTAACAAGTGTCATTCTTTTTGTAACAGATTTATATACAATTACTTTTTTATTAAGTGAATTATGTTCTTTAATTGTATGTTCATCAAAATCGTTGTTGGTTTCTATTTCGCTATCTATTTCATTTTTGTTGTTTTCGAATTCATATTCGGTATCAGATTCTTCTTTTTGAACGGTTTCAAATTGCCGCATTAAGTTACCCGGTTTTATATTGTTAAGAACCGATGGAACAATGAACAGATTGCTCTCATCATTATAAAGGTTATTTGATAATTCATTTTTACGGTTTGACATAATTTTTACAAATCCCGTTAATATTATTAAGGATGTTATGATAATTATTGCTTCCATTTATACTCCCTTGTAAAAATTCACAAATGAAATATCCGGGAATCGCAACTAATGCTGTATAGCAGAATAAATGAATTGAGTGTAGTGGAATTGTAACTGTGTGTCACAGTTTATGTGACACACAGTTTTGTGTTTTACTTAGATTTAAGGACTTTAACTTTGAATGCAGAGGTTGTCTTGCTGCAAGAAGTGTTTTTATTATCGTGAACTGTCAAAAAGACATTATACTCCCCTTCTTTTTTGTATTTATGAATCACTACTGGGCGGTTCGATATTGTGCCGTCGCCAAGATTCCACTGGTAAGTAAGAAAATCTCCATCTTCATCTTTAACGTTTGCTTCAAGTCTAATCTCATCATTTGCCCCGCCTATGTAAACGGTCTTATCGATGATTGTTTCGATAACGGGCGGTGTATTAACAATTACTACCGTGGAGTCTTTATCAAAAATAAAATTAGAGTTATTCGATATTTCAAGGTAATAGATATGCTTTCCTTTTTTATTAATTCTGCCGGTAAATTCCTTATTACTTGTTACTTCGCTGCCGGAACCTGAATACCATTTATACCTGATGGATTGATCATTTGCGAGATTTTCGATTACCGGATTTAATGTAAATGTTTCACCGAAACAGACTTCTAAAGTTTTGGGGAGCTTTATTGAGGGATAATCTGAAATTGTAATATATTTTGTTAACTCATTTGACGAGTTGCCGGGTGCACCGTTATCTTTAACAAGAAGACGTATTCTATAAACCCCGGGCTTATCAATTTTGTGCTTAAGAGATTTTTCAGCTGAAATTTTTTGATCGTTCAAAAACCATTCGTAGGATGTGATGCTGCCGTCGGGATCAAAACTCTTTGAAGCTTCCAACACAAATTCAAAATTTTTGTAAATCTGTTCCGGTAAATTAAAAACCGCTTTAGGTTCCGCATTAATCAATACATAAGTAGTATCGTAATCAAAATTATTTTCGGCTTTCGAATTATCCTCGACTTTCAATATCACCCGGTAATTTCCATTCTTAGAATATGCGTAATTAATTTTTACTCCCTCCTTTGTAGAACCATCGCCCAGATCCCAATAATAATTTGTTATCATTCCATCGGAATCCTGTGAATGGCTGCCGGAGAACTCTATTATCTGGTTAACCGCGGCAAACTTTGGCGCGCTTGCAATTGCTATCGGTCTGGCATTAACTATAATCTGTTTTGATGCAGACGCGGTAGAACATTCTCCTTTTGAGTCGGTTAGAATTTTTAATGTTACTTTGTAGTTCCCGTATTTATTATAAGAATGGCTAACAATTTTTCCTTCGGCAAAATTACCATCGCCGTAATTCCATTCATACTTTAAAATTTTGCCTGAAGAGGTTTTACTTTCGGATGCATCGAAAGTAATTGTTTTTTTTTCCGGAACAAGTGTGGCTGAATTAAAGAGCGCAACCGGTGCATCAACAACCGTAATAATCATTTCATCCTTATCGGTATTATCACAATCACCAATCAGATCGCCCGTTATAGTAAGTGTAACTTTATAGATTCCGGGTTTAGTGTAAATATGAATTGGTGTTGCCCCGCCGCCAAACTCTCCGTCTCCAAAATCCCATTCGTAGCTATTTACAATTCCATCAACATCTGAAGAACCCGTTCCATCAAATTGAACTGGGTTATTCGCACACACAGTTTGATCGAGACCTGCATTTGCAACAGGTGCTTCTACAACAATAATTATTTTTTCGTCTTCGCCAATGTTACACGGTAATCCTGAATCGTCCGTTATGTATAATTTAATTTTATAAATCCCGCCCTTTCTGAATTTATAAACCGCATTGCTTCCTTCTATCTTAACCGAATCATTTATTGACCAAACATATTTCAGCAATCCATTCTCGGGATCAAACGACTGCAATCCGTTAAGAACAACAATATCGCCAGAACAAACCGTCGTATCAACTCCGGCATTTGCAACCGGCGGTCTGTTTATTTTTACCATTATTGTTTTTTGTGATACGGAATTTGATAGTCCCAGTCCATCATCAACAGATAAAAGCACCGGCAGAAATCCCTTCTCTGTAAAATTGATTATCCTAACCGCGCTTCCAATTTCTCTTTTCGTGTTTGGAATCTGCCAATAGTATGTTAACGGGTCTCCATCGGAATCGTATGATCTCGAAGCGTCGATAGCAACAACATTCTCGCAAGTTGTTATTAAATCCTGAACAACTATAACCGGCGAAGTGTTTATCTTAATAAAAAGTGTATCGCTTCCAATTGAATTAGAAACGTTAGCATCATCTAAGACACTCAGCACAACACTATGAATACCCGGTTCTGTAAATGTGTGCTCGATTACTTTCCCTTTTCTTTCGGGTTGATTATCGATCATCCATCTGTAATCGAGAGTTTTTCCATCGCCATCAGAAGAACGCTCTGCTGATAACTTTATTTTTTGATTTGGAACTCCGGTTAAAGGAGCATCTATAATTGCTATTGGAGCTTTGTTAACTTTCACAATTGCATAATCAATGTCGCTCTGCGGTATCTTAAAATCATCAATAACTTCAAGCCCAACCAGATATGTTTTCGGTTCATTAAAAACATATTCCATTTCATTTTCTTCGGTAACCGGCTTATTATCAACATACCATTTTTGTTTTACAATTTTTCCATCGGGGTCTTTTGAGTTTGCTGAAGAAAATTTTATTTTACGTTCTGGCGCAACAACAATGTCCGGACCGGCATCTGCCATCGGTCTTCTATTAATAACAACATTCAACGTGTCGAATGAATTGCTATTACTTACGGTTGTATTATCAGTTATTTTTAATATTACGCGGTATGTTCCGGGAATTTTATAAACATGTTGGGTAATTTTTCCTTCGGATTTTGAACCATCGCCGAAGTCCCATTCGAACTTTGTAATCGTTCCGTCTTCATCATAAGAACTCGATGCATCAAATGCGGCGTTTCCATCAACAAGATATTTGTCTTCGCCCGCAATTGCCACGGGCGATTTATTTACAACTACAATAAGCGAATCTGTATTTGTCTCGGTTGATGTTCTGGAATCATCACGAACCGTAAGGTAAACCGGATATTTCCCCGGCGCGGAATAGGAGTGGGCGGTTTTCATGGCGTTGGATGTTTTACCATCCCCGAATCTCCATTTATATTCTATTATTGAACCGTCACTGTCTATCGATTTAGAGCCATCAAAAAAAGCTTCTTCTTTAGGCGCGAGTATTTTATTTGATCCGGCAACTGCTTTGGGCGGAGCGTTTATAAACAGATCTATCTCAATTGATTTGCTGTTATTAGATGCTGTTGAGTTATCCTGAACAGTAAGCAAAACTTTATGTTTACCCGAAACAGAAAATTTCTTTTTAATTACCGGACCGGTTTCAATTCCAAAATTCTTAAAGTCCCATAAATATTTTACAATACTACCGTCAGTGTCTTTGCTCTTAGAAGCATCGAACAGAATCTCTTCGTTTATAGAGCCCGATAGTTTTGTGATTGTAACCGGAACAGGAGGCGAGTTAATAATAATCGTAGTAGAATCTATCGAATAGTTACAGCTTGCAAGCGAATAATCATCCGTTACTTTTAATGTGGCTCTATACTTACCGGGTGATAAGTAAGCATGATACACTGATACTCCGCCCGCAGACGATCCGTCACCGAAATCCCATTCGTATTTAACTATTCTGCCGTCTTTGTCAAAGGATTTTCCGGCATCAAAAAGAATTTTTTCGTTAGGGGCGCCAACAATATTTTTAGAAAATACGGCTTCCGGTTTTTCGTTAATTGTTATTTCGAATTTTTCAAGTCTGGCATGAGTCACAGCATCGGAACGTGTATCTAACACAAACAATTCGCCGGTGTATTTTCCTGGATTAGAAAATACTTTTAAGAAAGTACTCTCATCGGATTTTTCACCATCATTAAATGTCCACTGGTTAATATATTTTTCGCCACCGGAGGTTTCTTTTTTCACATCGAATTGAACTGTTCGGCAGTCTTTAAAAATCATATTGACAGAAGCCGCTGGAATTTCTGCCGGCTTTTTTTCCTGAATAATTAAAGAAATTGGAAATTTTGTGTTGTCTGCAGAAGTAAAATAAAATGTTACGTCGTTGGTAATATTATTCTGAGGACCTATATCAAGCGAGCAGAAGTTATCTCTCTCATAAATTGTCAAATCATATTTGTTATTGTTCCAGCCGCGGATGTTGGTCTCTATATTTGGAATTTCGTTTTTAAGAAGACTTGAAAAGTAAGTCCGGGTTCCGTCAAAATCGAAAGTGTGAAGTGTTATAAATTCATCATCGCTTTTTGCGCGGACCTTAAAAGAAATTTTATTAGAAAATTTACTAAGCGAAATTGTTGGCTCGTAGGAAAATAATTCAACTCCATCTATCGGAGTGTTCGTAAGCGAATCGGAACTGATAAATACTTCGAAAGCATTACCATCATTCCCCCCCGCTCCCTCTATAAGCAATGAATAAACTGAGTTTGAACTAACAACTCTGGATAGATTAACAAACGTGTACCAGTTGTTGAAATATCTTGTATCATAACCGATTTCGAAGTGACTTATTACATTAGAATAATTAACCGACTTAAACCCCGGTTCTTTTCTTACATTATCTTCACTAAATTCATTTTTATAAATGCTGAAACGGTATCGTGAATCCCATGACCCAAGCGGAATATCGGATGCAGACCCGCAGCTCATATCGTATAGTCTTAGGTATGCATTCCCCTTGTAATCGGATGGAATTTTTATGTTGATAACCTGAGAATAATTATCGTCTCCTTCATCCGGGTTTGCACGTGGTCCGTAATTTATAAAACGGATTCCGGTTTGTGCGCTCAGCGTAATTGAAATCATAATGAAGAATAAAATCAACCTGTTCATTTTCAGACCCGCTTATATAAGGTGTTTTAACAGTTACTTAACCAAATATTTTTTTTCATTTGATAAATAATCGCTCAGTATAACGGAAATTATTTTTAAGTCCGGTGTATCGGGAACGTCAAGTTCGTAAACCCCATTTGTTTTATTGTAAGTTAGATAGTCGTTAACAATTCTGTTCTGTGTATTGTACTCAACATTAGCATAATTAGTTAAACCCGTTTCATCGTTAGTGCGGATTAGAATAGTTGCAATTCCCTTTTTCTCCTTATCTCTAACAACATTAGCGGATTCGAGCTTGGGGGGTTGATTATCCACAATTACTGATTCGATCTTTCTGATAATATTTCCGGCTTCATCTGAAGCAATAAATTCAATTTGATTTTTACCATTCACGGCTGTTATTTCTGTCTCGAAGTAATTATCTTTTTTTATTTCAACATTCTTTCCGTTGACGAGTAATGATTTTGCATCTTCTACTTTTCCGCTTAGTTTTAACTTTGGATCAATAGTCATTTTAGCGAACGGATTAATCTTAAGAATCGGCGCTTCTGCATCTTGAACAAGAGAGAAGTCAATTGACTTTTCGAATCCAGATTTTGAAATAATTGTTAACTTGAATAACGTGGTTTTAGAAAATGCCCGGAGAGGCAGAAAAAATTTTCCGGTTGAGTCTGCATAATAAATATTCTTTTCAGAATTAATTTCGTTTTCAATTTTAATTTGCGCATATGGGCGAGTTCTCAATTCAATAATATGGAATTCTTTATTTGTAAAAATTTGGGGTGAATTAAAACTCTCCCCGGTATTGGCATAACTAAGTTCAACTTCCGGCGTGGATTCATAATAAATATTTTGATAAATAACCGATTGATTGCCCGATGGATCGATCGCTTTGATGGCAACTATATTTTTTCCCTCGATCAGGCTATAATCCGATTCAAACTTTCCATCTTTATCCGGAAGAACCAAAGAATTTCCAATTAACACTTTGCATGTGGATAACGTTCTGCCGGTGATTTTAACAACCTTGTTTGAGGTGAAAAAATCTTTACCCGGCTCATCAATAACCAGATATGGTTTGATATTATTATTAAAGAGTACGAAACCATTTGCCGGGGAATAATTACCGGGCAGACCGAATTTATCTACAGCACAGACACGCCAATAATATGTTCCGGGCGGAATGTTTGTAATTTCTGTCTTCTCGTTTTTAATATCCTTACGTAATAGATAAACATTATTGAATCCGGAATCGTATGATAATTGAATCCAGTAACTTTCTGCTTGTGCTATTTTCTTCCATGTAAAGTTGACCGTTGTATTGTCATATTTATTTTGATCGCCGGGCAAAATTAAATCGGGAGGTGGCAATAGTTCGGATGGTGCGGTCGGGGTTCCACCTTTGGGAATTACAGAGCCCTGATTTTTTTTAACCGTAACGGCAACGTCCTTTGCTTCCAGCTTAATTTCGCCGTTATAGTTTGCAAGCTTTGTTTCATCTGGATTTTTTTCAACCCAGAAATATTTTGAATTAATTTCTGTTTTAACCCCCGGAATGTCGAGATCAAATTTTTTCTTGGGACTGTTTAAGAGCGATGCATAAGCATCTCCTTTTTCCAGCTTTACTTGCGAAGTTGTTTTGTTTGTTAATGGATCGATGCGCGAGCGTTGAATAACCGCCATTGAATTTTCGTTCAGCTTAATCTGGCTCAGGTCATTAAATGTAATTCTTGCTATAGATAGAGCAAGGGTTCTTGCCATATCGTTCTCTTTTAGATTCTCATATAACTCCGCCGATTGCCATGATAGAGCGTTGGTAAATCTCTTTTGTAATGTTCCCTTTTTATACGATACAATCGCATCTATTGTTTTATCTCTTATTTCTTTTGTCTGCTTATATGCAGCTTCAGCTAATTCTATTGATTGTTGTGCCGACTGGATCGATTGATCATATTCAAGAAATTCTTTCTGCTGTAAAGCTTTAGAATAATTTTCTTCTGCGCGGGAAAGGGTTTCAATTGTTAAAACCCTAGCGCCTATCATAATTGCTTTCTGCAAAGACTCCTTTGCTTTTTCATGCAACGCTAATAGTGTGCTAACCTTTTTTTGCGGTATGAGAAGAGTTGCTCCGGGTTTAATTTCGTCAAGACGCTTAAGATTGTTATACTTTAATATGAATGGCCACAAATCCGCATTTCCAAAATATTCTGCCGCCGCTTTACGGATATCAAAACCGGAATCAATTTTTAAGAAAAGTACATCTTTCTGCTGGGCAGCAGTGCTTAGAGATAGAAATAAAATTATAACAAGTAAATATGTTTTCTTTACTTTCATTTGTTCAGAAATAATTATGATTCTGGAAAAGTGATAATGAAATTAGCCCCCTTCTTTTCACTTTCTTCTAATCTTATTGAACCGCCCATCATCTCTACAAGTTTTTTTACGATTGATAATCCGAGTCCCGTTGAGTGTTCACCGCCGGTTGGTCTTGCAGAAAGTCTTGCAAATTTCTGGAATAGTTTCTTTTTGTCTTCCTCGGTAAAGCCGGGACCTTCATCCTTAATACTTATCTCAACAAATCTATTCTCTTTCGATCGCGAAGCAGAGATATAAATATTTTTATTTGATGGCGAGAACTTGACGGCATTCGAAAAGACATTCTGTATTACCTGTGAAGCAAGGTTATAATCCGCAAGCAGAAAAAGTCCTTCTTTAGAATCATCAATTACCGTCAGTTCTTTTCTGGAAATGTCTTCCTGGAATTGAGATATTGTTTCTGTGATTAATAATTCAGTGGAAATTAATTCCGGTTTTGTGTTTAGCTTTCCCTGTTCTATCGCATTTACATCAAGCAGATTTTTAACTATAGAGAACATTCTCTGGGACGCCTTCATTATTTCATCCAGAAAGTCCTCTCGCTGTTCATCCCGCAAATCTTTATCGGTTTTAATTATCTCGGCAAATGCGCTTACTGCTGTTAATGGATTTTTTAAATCGTGAGCCGCAATACCAAGAAACTCATTTTTCTCCTCATTCAGTTCAAGAACCCGATGATATGCTTTCTTCAATTCCTTGTTAGATTCATTTAATTCATTTGTACGTTCTTCAACTTTTTGTTCAAGGTTCTTGCTATAGTCTTCAAGTTGTTTTTTCTGGCTCTCGATTTCAGAAAAATTCTTTTTAAGCTGTGCGCCCATTTGTCCCAGCGACTCATTCAGAACACCGATCGAGTCTTTGGCTTGATATTCAACGCGTGCATCAAAATTACCGCGAGAAATCATTTTAGAAACACCGGCCATGCTAATTATCGGCTTACTTAAATGTTTGGAAAACAACAGCGCTATAATTATTGCCAACACTATACTTGTTGCAGCAAAAAGTCCGTAGAATAAATATGCTTCGTTAACAACGGAATAAGCAGCTTCCTCCTTAATACTTGCAACTACAACCCAATCAACTTCCTGTGTGCGTGAAAAGCACGAAACAAATCCGCCGCCTGAACCGGAATAATTATTTACAAAAGTAACTCTACTATTACTTTTTAGTAATGATTTTCCATCATCAATTATTTCGGCCGGGATTTCAAACAAAAACTGGCTCGAAAGAAATTTTGCTCCAGTTGAATCACTAACAAAAACATTCCCGATTTTATTTAAAATATTCGATTCAGTTTCGGTAACTACATCAGACAAACTGAATAGCGCAGTAAGATAGCCGCCGGAAAATCTTGAATCGCTTAGCTTAATTACTATTGCAACCAGCCATTCCCTCAATTCTTTTTCATAAAACGGCTGAAATATTTTTATGTCTACAACTTCATCAAATTTTGTCTTATTGAAAACCTCATCCTTTATACTCTGTGGTATCAGTTTCTTTTCTCTGTTCACAAATATTATATAATCTTTTTGTGAGTTAATTACCTCTACTATCTTATCGTTTTCTTTTATTGATATGTTCAGGAGAATAAGGTTGTCTATCTTTTCTACACTCGAAACAAGAAGGGCGACTTTTTCTTTCGATCCAAGTTCCGGGTTTTCGACAATATTTTTGGAAAGTTGAAGTATTTCAAGATTCTTTTTCAGTTTAGAATCGATATGACTTGCGATTGAATTGGAGGAGTAAATGAGCTGACCGTTTATGTTGCTTTTCAATTCGTCCCTTATAATACCCACAACCCCATAGCTTATCAACAGAGCCGGAATAACCGCCATTACCAGCATTAACAAAACCAGCTTAATTTGCCATGGAATTCTGTTGATAAGATTCTTCATAAAAATTATTTAATATTTAATGTGGTTTGGTTTATTTTTTGTTAATTTTACAGCGAAGCAACACTTATAAAATACGATTTTTTATGACTAAAATAATCATTGCCGACGACCACGCGGTACTCCGCGCCGGATTGACGCAGATAATTTCAAAAGAAGCAGATTTGAAAGTTGTTGCCGAAGTTCAAAGCGGTGAAGAACTGCTGGCAAAAATAAATGAAATTGAATTTGATTTGATTGTTCTTGATATCGGGCTACCCGGCAGAAGCGGAATTGATACGATTAAAGAGATTCGAAAGTTCTTCCCAAATGTTCCAATACTTATTTTCAGCGGTTATGATGAAACCCGTTATGGAATTCGCGCTATTCAAGCCGGTGCAAACGGTTATATCTCAAAAGAGGATACAAAAGCAAATCTAATTGAAGCAATTAGAAAAATTAAAGGTGGTAAAAAATATATTACGCCTAAACTCGCCGAGCTGTTAGCTCTTGAACTCGATAAGAATACTGAAAAAGCTCCACACGAAAGACTCTCCGACCGTGAATTTGAGATTATGCGGCATATCGCTATGGGTAAACCTGTAAGCGAAATCGCAGATCTATTATCATTGAGTGTTAACACGGTAAATACATATCGTGCAAGAATACTCGAGAAGATGGGTTTAAACAGCAATACTCAAATTGCATTGTATGCGTTAGAAAACAAATTGCTGGATTGAATTTATATCTAATTATTTTAGGGTGAATTAAATAAATAGACCTTCGTCGGGCGTAGGGTCAGGGCATGCCTTGACCCCGGGGCTCTATCTTATTTGGTGATGGGTGTAAGAATATAATTACTACGTTTATCTGGGGACGGGGCATGCCCCGTCCCTACATATCATTATGAAAAATAAAATTCTACATAACCGCAAATCTCCCCAATTAAAATCCTGGGATTATTCAAATCCTCACTGGTATTTTGTTACAATTTGTACACATCATCACATTAATTACTTTGGTGAAATAAGAAATGAAAAACTTTTTCTTAACAAATTAGGTATTTATGCAGAGGATTGTCTTAAAAATATTCCCGCTCATTACAAAAATGTTGAGCTTGATTATTATGTTATCATGCCGAATCATATCCACGCAATAATCATTATTAACAAAGTTAGGTTGAGGCATGCCTCAATCCTACAAGGATTTACGCTGGGCAATATAATTGGTTCATTTAAATCTGCTGTTACAAAATGGGCAAATCTAAATGATTATAAGAATTTTAAGTGGCAAAGATTTTTTTATGACAGAATTATTCGTAATGAAAAAGAATTGTTCCAAATAAGAAAATATATTGAACAGAATCCTC
>JBBIHP010000039.1:2557-23595 GCA_037446915.1 Ignavibacteria bacterium | reverse complement strand
ATAAGCGGTTTTAATTAATTCAAAGACAATATCTTCACCATAATAATTAAGATATTTTTGTGCCCATTCATAAATACCAGAACCCTTCTTTTTCTCCGACTCAAAAAATCCTCTTGTCGTTTCATTATCATGTGAACCAGTATGGACTACACAATTTTTTATATGATTGTGGGGAAGAAATTTTTTCTCCATGTTTTCACCAAATGCAAATTGGAGAATTTTTATTCCCGGAAATTCAAACTTATCCCGCAGTGCTTCAACAGAAGGCGTAATAACTCCAAGATCTTCAGCAACTATTGGAATTTCTCCCAGATTATTTTTAATAGTAGTAAATAATTTTGCACCCGGAGCTTTGACCCATCTTCCTTTAATAGCTGTTTCAGCACCACCGGGAATTTCCCAGTATGCATCCAATCCTCTGAAATGATCTATTCTAATTATATCTACAAGTTCAAGCAATTTCGAAATTCGTTTCTGCCACCAGCTGAAATTATCCTTTTCCATCACTTTCCATTTATATAAAGGGTTTCCCCATAACTGGCCGGTTGCACTAAAATAGTCCGGCGGAACTCCAGCAACAAATGCAAGCGAACCATCCTCCCTTACGGTAAATTGTTCTTTGTTCGACCATAGATCGGAACTATCGTAAGCAATAAAAATCGGAAGATCGCCAATTATTTTTATTCCGGCTTGATGGGTATATTCTTTTAAATCTTTCCACTGCTTATTAAAAATGATTTGAACAAACTTATGATAGTTAACTTCATCAATTAATTTTTCTTTCCAATTTTTTACTGCATCGGCTTTTCTAAAGGCAATCTCCTTATTCCATTGAGACCATACAATTCCATTATGATAATTTTTTACTGCCATAAAGATTGAATAGTCTTCAAGCCAGTAATTATTTGCACTGCAAAAGTCGCCGCACTCATTTTCAAAACTACTTTTAACTTCTAAAAATTTTTTGTAAGCTTTTCTTAATAGACTTGTTTTATATTCAATCAAATTTCCAAAGTCGATTTTGTGTGGATCAAAGGGCGGTGGATGATCAATTTCATTTATACTCAAAAATCCTTCGCGGAAAAGTAATTCCGGACTTATTAAAAGCGGATTACCAGCAAATGTAGAGAAAGACTGATATGGTGAATCGCCATAACCGGTTGGTCCGAGGGGAAAAACTTGCCAGAGTGTTTGTCCGGCAGCTTTCATAAAGTCAACAAAATTATATGCTTCTGGTCCAAGATCACCAATTCCAAATTTACCGGGTAATGAGGTAGGGTGTAGTAAGATTCCAGCTGAACGTTCTATCTTCATAATTCCACCAATAATTTTTGTGATATAAATCCCTTTAATAAAATTAAAGAAAAAAACAATATTTTCTTCAAACAATTATTTATTATATTGCCTTCGAGCAAATGATAAAACAAATGAATTATTTTTAAAAGTTTATTTAAATGATTGCTTAAAAAAATTTTTTTATTTATGTTGCTCGCCCCACTCGTCAAGTTCATTTAAAAATATTTATAAATAATAATTAACAAGTTTTGTTTACCGAAACTGAAGAAAGATTGGAGACTAAATGAAGATTAATCGTCTGTTTACCGTTTCGGGTAAAGACCCCCTTGAATCAATTGAGTTTGTTAAACGTACTTCCGAAATTAAAAATCCGGATGGTTCTATTGTTTTTAAAATGGAAGATGTTGTTGTTCCAAAAGAATGGTCGCAAGTTGCAACTGATGTTTTAGCACAAAAGTATTTTAGAAAAGCCGGAGTTCCCAGACTATTAAAAAAGATAAAAGAAGATAATGTACCTAAGTGGCTGCAACCATCTGCCCCCGACACAAAAACTTTAGAAGAGTTACCTGAAAAAGATCGCTATGGATCTGAAACAGATGCACGGCAAGTTTTTCATAGATTAGCCGGCACATGGACGTATTGGGGATGGAAATCCGGTTACTTCGATACAGAAGAAGATGCTAAAGCATTCTATGATGAACATATGTATATGCTTACATCTCAATTCTCTGCACCAAATTCTCCACAGTGGTTTAATACCGGATTACATTGGGCATATGGAATTAACGGACCATCACAAGGTCATTATTATGTCGATTATAAAACTGGTGAATTGACATCTTCCGAAGATGCATATACTCATCCGCAACCTCATGCATGTTTCATTCAATCAATTAGAGATGATCTTGTTAATGAAGGCGGAATTATGGACCTATGGGTTCGTGAAGCGCGTTTATTTAAGTATGGGTCAGGCACCGGTACAAATTTTTCAAGTATTAGAGGAATAAACGAACCTTTAAGCGGCGGCGGTAAATCATCCGGATTAATGTCATTCCTAAAAATTGGTGACCGTTCAGCTGGCGCAATAAAATCCGGCGGTACAACAAGACGTGCTGCAAAAATGGTTACACTGGATATAGATCATCCGGATATTGAAGAGTATATAAATTGGAAAGTTGTTGAAGAACAAAAAGTAGCAGCACTTGTTTCGGGAAGTAAACTTTGCAATTTGCATCTAAATAATATTTTGAAAGCATGCTTTGCAGAACATCCTGAAAATGACAGATTTAATAAACGCACCAATATACATCTTCGTAAAGCAATACTTGAAGCACGAAAAGTAAATGTACCTGAAAATTATATCGAAAGAGTTATAAAGCTTGCCAGACTTGGTTTCAAATCAATTGAATTTCCTGTATATGATACAGATTGGAATTCTGAAGCTTATGCAACCGTATCAGGACAAAATTCAAATAACTCCGTTCGTGTTACAAATGATTTTATGCAAGCTGTTTTGAACGATAGTGATTGGAATTTGTATTGGCGGGTTGAAAAATTCAGAGCTGAAAAAGAGAATAGAAAACCGAAACCATGTAAAACTATGCCGGCTAAAAAAGTATGGGACGAAATTTCTTTTGCCGCATGGTCTTGTGCAGATCCGGGTTTGCAGTATGATACTACAATTAATGAATGGCATACATGTATGGCAAGCGGACCGATCCGCGCTTCAAACCCTTGCAGCGAGTACATGTTTCTTGACGACACTGCATGTAATTTAGCTTCCCTTAATCTTGTTAAGTTTTATAATGATGATACACAGGAATTCAATATAGAAGCATATAGACATGCTACACGCCTTTGGACAATTGTACTTGAGATTAGTGTTTTAATGGCACAATATCCCAGCAAGGAAATAGCACAGAAGAGTTACGAATATAGAACGCTGGGATTGGGTTATGCAAATCTCGGTTCTTTATTAATGCGTCAGGGAATATCTTATGATAGTAAAGAAGCATATGCAATATGCGGTGCTCTTACGGCAATTATGCATATGAAAGCTTATGCTACTTCTGCAGAGATGGCCAAAGAACTAAATCCTTTCCCTATGTATGAAAATAATAAGGAACATATGTTAAGGGTTATACGCAATCATAGACGTGCCTCTTACAATGTTCCTAAAGAAGAATATGAAGGTTTAACAATTTATCCAATGGGAATTAATCCTGAGTTCTGTCCTTCCGATCTTCTTAAAGCAGCACGCGAAGATGCTGATCTGGCACTTGAGTATGGCGAAAAGTATGGATTCAGAAATGCACAGGTAACAGTTATTGCTCCTACCGGAACAATTGGTCTGGTAATGGATTGTGATACAACCGGAATTGAACCTGACTTTGCATTAGTTAAATTCAAAAAACTTGCCGGTGGCGGATACTTCAAAATTATTAATCAATCAATTCCTCCGGCTCTTAAAAAACTTGGATACAATGAAGATCAGAGTAAAGAAATAGTTAAATATGCCAAAGGTGCTGGAACCCTTGTTGGTTGTCCGTATATTAATCACGAATCCCTTAGAGCTAAAGGATTTACTGAAGATACACTTAACAAAATTGAATTGACATTACCATCGGTATTCGAATTAAGTTTTGCATTCAATAAGTATACACTCGGAGATCGTTTCCTTAAGTCTAATCTTGGTTTTACAGATGAACAGATTAACGATTTTGGTTTCGACTTACTTACAGAACTTGGTTTTTCAAAAGAGGAAATTGCAACAGCAAATGATTATGTCTGCGGAACAATGACAGTTGAAGGCGCTCCTTTCCTAAAACACGAACACTATCCGGTTTTTGACTGCGCAAATAAATGTGGTAAAAAGGGAACAAGATTTATCAAATCCGATGCTCACATTTTTATGATGGCTGCCGCACAACCATTTATTTCCGGTGCAATTTCTAAAACTATTAATCTTCCAAATTCTGCTACAATAGAAGATATTAAGTATGCCTACTATCAATCATGGAAATTAGGATGTAAGGCAAATGCACTTTATAGAGATGGTTCAAAATTATCTCAGCCGCTTAATTCTATGACTGAAGAGGAAATTGAAGATCTTCTTGAAAAGAAAGAAGAAAATGATATAGTAAAAATTGCAGAAAGAATTATTCACAGATACATTGCAAAGAGAAGAAGACTTCCTGATAGACGAACCGGTTATACACAAAAAGTAAAAATTAACGGGCAGTCGGTTTATATTAGAACAGGTGAATATGATAATGGTCAGTTAGGCGAAATTTTTATAGACATGCATAAAGAAGGAGCCGCATTCCGTAGTTTGCTAAACTGTTTTGCAATTTCAATTTCGCTTGGTTTACAGCATGGTGTTCCGCTGGAAGAATTTGTAGATGCATTTGTATTTACCCGCTTCGAACCAAGCGGTGTTGTATCAGGGCATAAGAGAATTAAAATGGCAACTTCTGTAATAGATTATATATTTAGAGAATTAGCAGTTACATACCTTAACCGTAATGATCTTTCGCATGTGGAAGATGATGAGATCTCTGTAAAAGGGGATTATAGATCAGTTGCAGAGCCGGATTTTGAATCTGAAGAAATTGTTAGTGAAAAAACTATTGAGCTTGATCATCATATAATTAATGATGATATATCAAATGGCAGTGAAAGTGCTAAAGCAAAAATTAAAATGATTACACTTAACGATCCGGTTGCTAAAGCAAGGGAAAGAGGTTTCACTGGCGATATCTGTCCAGAGTGCCAGAGCATGACGATGGTTCGTAACGGTACCTGCTTAAAGTGTACAACTTGCGGAGCTACAACCGGTTGTAGTTAAGTTGAAGAATCATATATGATTTATTGAAAAAGGGACTAAAGCATAGTCCCTTTTTCATTATATTTGCAACATGATTTCATTGACTTTTAGTATCAAAAGGGATAGCTTTTCACCCTTAATTTTGCATTATGATAGCTGAAAATCTAAACCGGCTTAATGAAAAAATTGAGGAAATTTGCCTTAAAACCGGCAGAATTCGGTCTGATTTAAGGTTGATTGCTGTTTCAAAAACTCAACAGGTGGAAATAATTAAAGAAGCGGTTGATGCGGGATTAAAAGATTTTGGTGAGAACAAAGCCCAGGAGTTACGGGATAAATCCGAATCTATTACAGGTAATTTCTTTTGGCACTTTATTGGTCATCTTCAATCGAATAAAGTAAAATATGTAATTAAAAGTGCTGAGTTTATTCACTCTGTTGATTCTATAAAACTTGCTGATGAAATAAATAAAAAAGCTGAATCAATTTTTAAAATTCAGAATGTTCTTTTAGAAATTAATACGTCGTTGGAAGCATCAAAATTTGGTTTGCGAGTTGAGAAAGAAATTTTTGATACCGCTCAATTTTGCTCGCAATCTAAGAATCTAAATTTGGTTGGATTAATGACTATGGCTCCGTATACAGTAGATAGGAAGATTATCCGGGATTGTTTTATTAATCTCCGCAAACTTAAAGAGAGATTGAATAACTCCGGATTCGCAATTAATGAACTTTCAATGGGAATGACAAACGATTATGATATAGCAATCGAAGAAGGTTCAACTATGCTTCGCATTGGAACGGCAATATTTGGTGAAAGAAATTACAGATAATCATTTTTAGAAATAAACTGGAATGAAATGAAATTCACTCCGTTTGGAATAAAGAAACAGGAATTCAATAAGTCGGTTAGAGGTTACGATAAGGATGAAGTAAAAGCCTTCCTCGAAAAATTATCCGACGAATTCGAACGACTTCAACAAGAGAATGAAAAGTTGAAAGCGGAAATTGAACGTAATGAAGATCAAATAAAAGAATTCAGACGAATTGAAAAAAATCTTCAGAATGCTATGTTGAATGCAACAGAATCAACAACAAAAGCAATGGATTCTGCAAAAAAACAGACTGCATTGATGATCAAAGAAGCTGAACTTAAGGCTGCACAGTTAATTGAAAAAGCCAAAGAGAATGCTAATTCAATACGCGATTCGGTGCTGAAATTAAGAGAAGAGAAAAAACTTCTGGTATCCCGGATTAAAGCTATGATTGATACTCAGGCAAGTCTGCTCGAATTTAATGTTGAAAATATCGAAACAAAAAAAGTGCATAAAAAAGAAGTAGTTAAAGAACAGGTTAAGAAAGTTGACCAGACCGAAATTAATGTGGATGATATTCTGGAGAAATTATTATGAGCGAACTTATTAACATGATTAATGAAACGTTAAATGTTATTCGTAGCAAGACAAAGAAAGAGTACCCAATTGGTATTATACTTGGTACCGGTTTGGGAGGATTGGTAAAAGAAATTGAAATTGAACACCAGCTGGATTATGCAGAGCTTCCTCACTTTCCGCTATCAACTGTTGAATCCCACCAGGGTAAATTAATCTTTGGTAAAATAAATGGTAAAGATGTAGTTGCTATGCAGGGGAGATTTCATTATTACGAAGGATATACAATGAAACAAATTACATATCCTGTTCGAGTAATGAAAAAACTTGGCGTAAATACTCTCCTCGTTTCTAATGCTTGTGGTGGTATGAATCCTCTCTTTAAACATGGCGACATTATGTTGATGACCGACCATATTAATTTGTTGGGCGATAATCCTTTGATAGGAATAAATGAAGATGAATTCGGACCAAGATTTCCTGATATGAGTGAACCATATAATACAGAATTAATAAATCTGGCAGAACAAATTGCACTTAAAAATGGAATTCGGGTTCAAAAGGGAGTGTATGTTGCTGTACCTGGACCAAATCTTGAAACCAAAGCTGAATACAGATTTTTAAGATCAATCGGTGCCGATGTTGTGGGCATGTCCACTGTCCCCGAAAATATTATAGCAGTTCATTCCGATATGCGCGTACTCGGTTTTAGTATTATTACAGATGAATGCTTCCCTGATTCGCTTAAACCTGTTGATGTAAAGGAGATTATTGCTACCGCTATGATAGCCGAACCTAAAATGACATTGATTATGAAAGAGGTAATAAAAGCATTATGACACAGAGAAAATCAATTTACTATGCTACAGCCGGATTACTTGCTATAATTATTTTTGCTTCTAACTTTTTGAGTACAGATCTCTTCATAGCCGGTTATCAGAATTTTTCTGTTTGGTTTGTACTATCGGTATTTTCATTTGCTTGCGGATGGCTTATTAATAAAACTCTTGGTTATAACCATGGCGGTAAAGTAATTTTTTCTGTTATCGTTGCATCAGTATTCGTAAGTATTATTCTTGTATCAATCTTTAGTGAATACTTCGGTCTAAGTGAATTAATTGTTGAAAATATGATCCTCTACGTTCTCCGTAATATTACTCTTGGTTCCATGGCATTGTTCGGAATGGTAGTTTGCGAATTGATAATATTACAGAAAGATGGGGATAGCAATAAAAATAAACTTGAAGAAGTTAGAAGACTTATGGCAAATACTCATCACGAAGCCAAACTTATAATTGAAGATGCCAGACTTAAGTCCGAGCAAATGCTTTATGAAACTCAGCAGACTATAGATGATATGATTGAACGAAAAAGCCTGATTGAAATTAGATTGAAAGAATTTATTTCTGCAGAGAAAGAATTGTTAAAAAAATATGAAGCTGAAGAGGAGTGAATCTATTCCAACAGGATAGTTAAAAAATCTGAAACTAATAACTAAATAAAAATTCAATTTGTAGAGACAAGAGATGTTTAAACCATTAGGAGATAAAGTTAACTACCCCGAAATCGAAGAAAGAATTCTCAAGTTCTGGCAAGAGAATAAAATTTTTGAAAAAAGTATTTCATCAAGAGATCAGAATAAACCTTTTACATTTTACGAAGGACCACCAACTGTAAATGGAAGACCGGGTATTCATCATGTTATGGCAAGAACGCTTAAAGATCTTGTGTGCCGTTATAAAACTTTGCAAGGTTTCAGAGTTCACAGAAAAGCCGGATGGGATACTCATGGATTACCGATTGAGATTGCTCTAGAGAAAGATCTTGGCTTTACTCAGAAATCCGATATCGAAAAATATGGTGTTGCTGATTTTAATAAGAAAGCCAAGGAACTTGTTTATCATCATATCGAAATGAAAGAAGGATGGCGGACTCTTACTGAACGTATGGGCTACTGGATTAACCTTGATGACCCTTATATAACTTGTACCAACGAATATATTGAATCTGTATGGTGGGCTTTATCTGAGTATTACAAAAAGGGATTAATCTATAAAGGATTTAAAATTGTTCCCCAATGTCCTCACTGCGAAACTCCTTTATCCTCTCACGAACTTGCACTTGGTTATGATGATGTTCAGGATCCCAGTGTGTTTGTCAAATTCAAACTTAAGGATGAAGATGCTTCGATTCTTGTCTGGACTACTACACCATGGACACTTATTTCTAATGTTGCACTTGCGGTTGGACCCGATATTGACTATGTGAAGATAAAACATGAAAAACATGGGATTCTTTATTTAGCAAAAGCAAGGTTGACTGTAATTAAGGAGGATTATTCTGTAGTAGAAGAATTAAAAGGGGCACAGCTTATAAATAGAAATTACGAACCGCTCTTTTCATATATACCTGTTGATAAAAAAGCCTGGTATGTAATTCCGGGCGAGTTTGTAAGTACTGAAGATGGAACAGGTGTTGTTCATATCGCTCCAGCTTTTGGTGCCGATGACTATGAAGTGTCACGTAAATTTGATTTACCATTTATTCAACCTGTTACTAAGAGCGGGCGATTTACTGATCAGGTTACTGATTTTGCCGGACGACTTGTAAAAACAATTCAGTTTGAAACAAAAGAAGAAAAAGGGGCTGATCCGGATATTATCAGAAATCTAAAAGAGAGGGGATTGCTTTATCGTGCAACTAATGATTATCTCCACTCATACCCGCATTGCTGGCGATGCGATAACCCTCTTATTTATTATGCACGCGATAGCTGGTATATAAGAACTACAGATGTTGCTAAACAAATGATCGAATTGAACAATACGATTAATTGGTGTCCGCCCGAAGTTGGATCCGGTCGGTTTGGTAACTGGTTGGAAGAGAATAAAGATTGGTCATTATCCCGGGATCGATACTGGGGAACTCCGCTTCCTATCTGGCTTAATGACGATGGTGAGATGTTATGTGTTGGCTCTATTAAGGAATTGAAAGACGGTTTTGTTGAAAGAAACGGGAAGAAAATTTTAGTTAAAGATCTACCGGATAGTGAAATTGATCTTCACAAACCATTTGTTGATGAAATTAAGTTCGAGGTAAATGGAAAGATTTTTAAACGCACACCGGAATTAATAGATGTTTGGTTCGATAGCGGTGCAATGCCGTTTGCACAATTCCACTACCCGTTCGAAAACCAGGAGTTGTTTAAGAATAATTATCCGTGCGATTTTATTTGTGAGGGAATTGATCAGACAAGAGGATGGTTCTATACGCTTCATGCAATCGGAACTATGTTATTTGATAGCGTTACTTATAAGAATCTGATTGTCAATGAATTGATTCTCGACAAAGAAGGTCAGAAGATGTCTAAAAGCCGCGGTAATACAGTAGATCCGTTTACATTGTTCGATAAATATGGTGCCGATACCACAAGATGGTATCTGGTTACTACAAGTCCGCCATGGAAACCAACATTGTTTGACGAAGATGGAATTGTTGAAGTCCAACGAAAATTTTTCGGGACTGTACTAAATTCCTATTCCTTCTTTACACTCTATGCAAACATAGACAAATTTACCTTTGCCGAACCTTTAATACCATATAACGAGAGACCTGAAATTGATAGATGGATTATTTCTAAACTAAGCTCTTTGGTTACTGAATATGAAGAGTTGATGAATCAATATGATGTTACAAAAGCAGCTCGGCAGATTTCTAATTTTACTATCGATCAATTATCCAACTGGTATGTTAGAAGAAGCAGAAGAAGATTCTGGAAATCTGAAATCAATAAGAACAAATTATCGGCATATCAAACTTTATATGAATGCCTATTAACGATTGCCAAATTATCATCGCCTTTTATTCCGTTTGTTTCCGAGGAATTGTATCAGAGTCTAAATTCAATTACAAAACTCGAGAAGTATGAGTCTGTTCATCTAACTGATTTCCCAAAACCAAGTTATATTGAAACTGAGCTTGAAGATAAGATGGATATTGCCCAGCGCGTTGTTTATCTAGCACGTTCAATGCGCGCCAAACATAACCTTAAGGTTCGTCAACCATTGAAAAAAATTATGGTTGTCGTCGATAAATCCAAACGTGATGCACTCGAAAAAATGAAAGATGTTGTTCTTGAAGAAATTAATGTAAAAGAATTGATTGCTTTAGAAGATGATTCAGGAATTGTGAATAAATCTGCAAAACCAAACTTTAAGTCGATTGGCCCTAAATATGGTAAACTTGTTAAACCGCTTACTGCTGCTATTAAAGATCTGGATAAGAATGCTATTATCTCGTTAGAAAAAACCGGAGAGCATCAGATTGAAATAGATGGTCAGCAAGTTACAATATCACGTGATGATGTTGAAATAATAAGTCACGAAATTGAAGGGTGGCTTGTTGAAACTGAAGAAGGAGTAACAGTTGCAATTGATACTGAACTTACTGAAGAACTTATTGCAGAAGGATATGCGAGGGAATTTGTTAATCGTGTCCAGAATATGAGGAAAGATCATGGGCTTGATGTTGTAGATCGAATTAATCTTTCTGTTAGAGGGGATGAAAAATTACTTGGTTATATTAATAAGTTTTCTGATTATATTGCTAACGAAGTTCTTTCTGAAAGTATAATTCAATCTGAAATAGATAGCGGTTATAAACAGGACTGGAAAATAGGTGACTACGATTGTATTATAACAATAGTTAAAGCAAAAATTTAATATTGGAGGCACTATGGCTAAAAAAGCAGATAAAAAGAAAACAGCAAAACCTGCTGCTAAAAAGAAAATGGTAAAGAAATCTGTAATCAAACCCAAAAAGGTTGTAAAAGCTAAAAAAGTTGTTAAATCGAAAACAGCTGCAAAAAAACCTGTTGCGAAAATTAAAAGAAGCAAACATGTTGAAGTTATTTCTCCAACCAAACGTGTCAGGAAGATCCAGGGATATTCCAAGAAGGATCTCGAAGATTTCAGGAAGGTAATTAATGAAAAAAGAAATGAAATTATCGAGCAGCTTCAAGCGTTGAAAGATCAGATGATGGACCCAACTACTGGTCAGTATGTTAATGAAAATTCTCCTTATTCATTACATATGGCTGAACAGGGAACCGATGCAATGGAAAGAGAAAAACTCTACCTCTGGGCTCAACGCGAAAATAAATTCCTGGGATATCTTGATGATGCACTTCAAAGAATTGAAAATGGTACTTATGGTATTTGTGTTGAGTGTATTGATGAACCGCAATACCTTTGTCCTACATGCCCATTAGTTCCAAAAGATAGATTAATGGCTGTTCCTCATACACAACATTGTTTGCAAATCAAGCAGAAAATGAAAGCATAATTCCTTAACTGAATTGGAAATGTCGTGAAAGTTTTATATTCAACGTTGTTCATTGTTATTGCAGATCAAATTACTAAGTTCTTTGTAAAAGGGGGAACTATCCCCATACTTAACATTCATGTTGATGGAATGTATTACGGACAAAGTATTAATGTAATTGGTGATTTCTTTAAACTAACATTTGTAGAAAACCCTGGACTTGCATTCGGAATTGAAGTAGGTGATTCATCAAAATTGATGTTGTCGTTATTCACCCTTTTGGCAAGCATCGGTATATTTTATTATCTCTATAAGTCCCGTCATCAAAAATTAATTGTAAGGATATCGCTTGCATTTATACTTGGTGGTGCAATCGGTAATTTGATCGATAGAACATTCTATGGAGTTTTTTACGGTTACGCTCCAATTTTTTATGGAAGGGTTGTCGATTTTTTTAATGTGGATTTCTTCGACTTTACAATTTTTGGTAGAACCTTCGATCGATGGCCGATTTTTAATATTGCCGATGCGACCGTTACTATCGGCGTAATATTGTTGTTGATTTTTCACCGTACTGAACCGGAAAAAGAACAAGAAACGGTTAAAGATACAGAAGATCAAAAACCTCAGGATGCTATTACAGATGTTTCTGTTGCAAGCGAAACTAATAATTTAGAAATGAATGATTCACCGGCAAATAATGTCGAAGATAATATCAGAAAAGAAAATTAGGATTTTACTTCCGGAGGGGAAAAAGAAAGAAAGAATTGATGTTTACCTCGCTAATTCAGTTGAAAATGCATCCCGATCTAGAATTCAAAAATTAATTAAAGCCAACCTTGTAACAGTTGATAACAAAATTGTAAAAGCAAATTATTCTCTTTCCCCGGGAGAAGTTATTGAACTTACAATTCCAATTACTCCTCGTCCCGAAGATACTGAACCACAAGATATTCCGCTCAATATTATTTATGAAGATGATTATTTACTAATCGTTAATAAACCGCCGGGAATGGTTGCACATCCTTCATTAGGAAATTATTCCGGAACTCTTGTTAATGCATTGTTACATCATACAAAAAAATTAAGCGAGCTTAATGAACCGGGAAGACCTGGAATTGTTCATAGAATTGATAAAGATACAAGCGGATTATTATTGATTGCAAAGGATGAATGGACACATGCCCAGTTAGCACGTCAGTTTGCTAATCATTCTATCGATCGCGAATACTGGGCAGTTTGCTGGGGAATATTTAAGAATAGCGAAGGCGAAGTAATTGGTAATATAACTCGTAGTAATAAAGACCGTAAACTTTTTACTGTAAGTAAAACCGAAGGCAAATACGCACACACTTTCTATAAAGTAATTGAAGAATTCGAATTTGCTACTTTAGTCAAGCTTAAATTGAAGACCGGGAGAACGCATCAGATACGTGTTCATATGGCCCATATAAAGCATCCGATTTTTGGCGACCCGTCTTATGGTGGAAGGAAAATTGTTTATGGATCAGAATTTTCGAAAATGAAAAGCCGTGTGGAAAATTTATTACAGATTATTCATCGCCAGGCGCTACATGCTAAAACACTTGGTTTTATTCATCCGCATTCTAAACAGAAAGTTTTTTTTGATTCGGAATTGCCCGATGATATCAAGCTCCTAATAGAAAATCTAAGGACTTAACATCATTACAATTCAGAATTTGCTGATCTTATTCCATTCAATAATTGCTTCGGGGAAAGGTTCTAAAGCTCTTGGCATCGCACCGTGCATATAGGAAATTGCAATACCATAATTTACAATTGGAACTCCCATATACTTTGCTTGCTTAATTCTGGTCTGCATCATTTTGCGTGTTAAAGTACATCCGCCGCAGTGAACAATCAGTTTATATTCAACAAGGTTATCAGGAAAGTCGTGACCGCTTTTTACATCTATCTCAAGTTTCTTTTTTGTATGAAGCCGTAACCATCTTGGAATTTTAACCCGCCCTATATCATCTTCCTGTGCATGGTGAGAACATGCTTCGGCAACAAGAACTTTGTCGCCGTCTTGCAGCTCTTCAATTCTTACAATTCCTTTAACATACTCCTGTAAATCACCTTTATATCTTGCCATAAGAATAGAAAAGGTTGTTAATGGAATCTCATCCGGCACATCGGCATTCACTTTCATAATAGCCTGGCTATCTGTTACAACAAGTTTGGGAGGAACTTTCAATTTTTCTAGAGCAGCCCTTAACTCTTTATCCTTGGCAATTACTACAATTGAATCCTCATCAAGCGATTCTCTTATTGTTTGCACCTGGGGCATTATTAGTCTTCCCTTTGGTGCACCAAGATCAATCGGGACAACCAGAACAATTATATCATGCTGTTTGATCAGATCCGATACTAAAGGTAATTCTTCATCAGACGGAAGTAATTTGGCAACTTTTTCTTTTAACTGAAAAATTCCATCATCATTTATACAGGAAACAGTATGATATTGTAGTTGAAGCTGATTCAGTTTCTCAACAAGTTCATATTTTATTCCAAGGTCGGATTTATTAATAACAATTAAATATGGTAACTGGAATTTTTGTAATTGATCTATAAATGTAATTTCATGTTCGGATAAATCAGTTTGAGAATCCAGAACCAGAATTACAAAGTCAGATTCCGAAATAATTTTTGTTGTTTTACTTATTCTTTTTTGACCAAGTTCTCCAACATCATCAATACCGGCTGTATCTATAAGTACAACCGGTCCAAAGGGGAGTAGCTCCATTGCCTTTTTAACAGGGTCAGTTGTTGTTCCAGGTACATTGCTCACTATAACCAAATCCTGTCCAATAAATCGATTCATTAAAGAGGATTTGCCAACATTTCTCCTCCCAATAAATGCAATATGAAGCCGTTCGGATTGTGCTATCTTATTCAATTATAATTCCTAAATCTTTTGAGATAAGGTTATACATCTCATTTTCACTTAATAGCTTACTTTTCATCAGTGCTTTTACAAAAGGGATATTGTTTTTATGTGCATAATTTACAAGTTCCTGAATTGTATCGTATCCAAATGTGGAAATTAGCGAAGCTGCAATTGCTGAACTATTTATCAGGTTTAATTTACATCGTTCTGCATTTGCTGAAATTCCATCAATACAATTTGTTGCAAGGTTTTTTGTGCATGCGTTCAGTAGTTCGATTGATTTCAAAAATAAATGTCCAAGCATTGGTATAAAAGGATTTAATTCCAGATTACCGCTTCCAGCAAGATTAGCAATAATCAAATCATGCCCCTTAACAAGTTCACACAATTGAATTGTGTTTTCTAAAATAACAGGATTAACTTTGCCGGGCATAATTGTAGAACCGGCTTGTTTGGGTGGTAGATTGATTTCTCCAATTCCACCACTTGGACCGCTGGATAGAAATCTTAGATCGTTGCAAATTTTAATTAAGGAAACTGCGGCAGCTTTAATTATTCCATGAACCTCAACAAATATATCCAGATTCTGAGTTGCATCTATTAGGTCTTCACTCTTAGCAACCGGTAGCTTTGTAATTTTTTTTAGAATGCTATTAACATTTAACACATATTCTTTTGGCGCAGAGACTGAATTACCAACTGCAGTTCCGCCAAAATTAACTGATCTAAGTCTTTCTTCTGCATTGTAAATTCTCCATCTATCTCTTGCAATCGCCTGGGCATATGCTCCAAATTCCTGTCCCAGAGTTATCGGAACTGCATCCTGCAATTGTGTCCTTCCTAACTTCAAAACACTTTTAAATTCTTCCTCTTTTTTCTGCAGTGAATTTTGCAATACAGAAAGTGAGTTTGCTAATTGCCGTAATAAGTAGATAGATGCAATTTTTACTGCAGTAGGGAATGTATCGTTTGACGACTGACTCATATTTACATCATCAAGCGGATTTATTGAAGCATAATCACCTTTTTCTTTACCCAATATTTCGAGAGCAGTATTTGTAATAATTTCGTTTATATTCATGTTTAGTGATGTACCGGCTCCACCTTGATAAGGATCGGTAATAATTTTATCATAAATTTCACTCGATCCTTTATTTATATCAGCATCAGTTTCTTTTATTAGTTTGCGAATAGCTTCATCAATGGCATCATATTTTTCCTTGAAAAGTAAACCACATTTATAATTGGTCTCAGCTGCTGCCAGTTTAACTTGAAGATATGATTTGATTAAGTACAGATTAACTTTCTCACCGGAGTTCGGAAAGTTGATAACACTCCTAATACTATTAATACCGTAATATGAATTATCCGGTATTTCTAATTGACCTAATGAATCTTTTTCTGTTCTCATTACCTGTTCTTAATTCTGTTCTACAAAAATATCATTTTAATTGGAGGATAAAAAAAGACCCCCGAATTCGGGGGTCTTTTGAAATTACGAAAGTTAATAATTATTACTTGAGTAACAACATCTTGTTAACTTTTACAAAATTATCTGCTTCAATTCTATATAAATATACACCGGATGCTAATGTACTTGCATTAAATGCAAATGTATGAGTTCCAGCATTTAAGTAATTATTAACTAATGTTCTTACTTCTTTGCCAATTGCATCATAAATAGTAACTTTTACATTAGAAGCTTTTGGTAAAGAGAATTTAATATTTGTCGTTGGGTTAAACGGATTCGGGTAATTCTGGAATAATGCATATTCAGTCGGAATAATTTCATCCTGTTCAACAGATGTTGCTAATCCTAAAGAAGCCATAGCTCCGCGTAATGCAGAAACAATATATTTTGGATTATGAATTCCATTGCTGTGATCATAATATGCTGTTCTGGCATTCCAGTATGCTTTTCTTATTGCTGGTGACCAGGCATTAACTGGAACTGGAGGAATTACTGTTGTATTGGTTTGACGGGCAATTTCTTTATAAATTTTATCAATCATTCCTTTAACTTCGTCTTGTAATCCTTTCACAACTCCGTCATTATCATGATCCATATTTCCGTTGAACATAAATGTTACATCAGCAAATGAAAGTCCAAGTGTTCCGCCATGGCAAGGCATACAAGCTTCCATGTTCGATTTACCGTCAGCAGTTCTAACTGAGAAGGAGTGACCACCTAAAGGAACAACTTTTCCGGTTGCATCAATTGCATTACCTATTCCATACATATGGCAAGTAACGCAAGAACCACCTGCTTGAGTAATTCCAAAGTGATTTGATGATGCTAATTTAATTCCACCAAGCTCAAACATATTGCTGCCATATAAAATATCTCCCTGTGCACTATAGTGAGGACCGTAACGATCATTCATTGTACCTGCAGCAGCAGCATTTGCTTCGGATCTTGATTGGTGGCAATTATAACAGATAGCGCCTGTACCCGCATTTTGCTGATTAATAGTAATAGTGGTATTGTTTGGTGCTAATAATGATGCAGTAACTTTTCTTAATTGATGAACATTAGTAGCATTATGTGGATCATGACAACCAGAACAGCTTACTGGTGAATATGAAACATCAAAATAAGGATCTGAGGTAGAAATGCCATCAACATATTGTTTAAAACCCGCACCTGTATGACATCTTACGCAAGATTCTCTACCGGGACCAGTAGGATACGAAGTAACTCCTGAGTGAACAGATGCATTAAATTGAGCTCCCAATAAGTGGTGTGTACCGGAATCATGACAGGATGCACATACATCAGAATCATAAGTAGCAACCATTCTAAAATCACTTGTTGGACCTAAGTGTGAACTTCCAGGTCCATGGCAAGCTTCACATTGTACATTTGCTCTTCTCATGGCATCTGGAAACTGAGCTACCATTTGATTGTATGTACTTGCTGTTAGGACTGTCGGAAAAGTAAAAGTAAAATCGTCAAAGCCATCATTTTTTGCAGTTGTAGCAGCATCATAACCTGTTGAATGGCATGCAACGCAGAAAGCTTGAAAACTGCTGCCTAACTGACCATTAAATCCTTTCTGAAGTGTTTTGGCATGACCGGTTCCAGTCCATTCTGTAACAAAACTGGGATGACAAGTTTGACAATTAACATTTTTATTCACTCCATCTACAAATGTATTTGTATAACCTAAATACTTTGCAGCATTAAAACCAACTGTGGCAGTGTAAGTTCCTGAAGTTGCTGTTAATTCATATGCACCAACCCTGTCAGGTGTATATGATATTACCAGGTTATTTTTATCAATTTTGTCTACCGTGGTTCCAACAGCGGCAGTTGATCCGAGTGGTCTTCTTGTAATAGTCCAGGTAACAGTTGCTGCTAAATCCTGTCCTGTTATAGTAGCTTTAAAATACATTTTAGTATTTACACCTACATTTTTTAATCCTGTAAATGCATTAGTATAAATGTCGGTTGTTGACTTGGCTACATCCCTGGGGGATACACCAAAGGGTTCAATTTTAAAACTAATTGGAGTAGTTTGAGCTAAGAGCACAGTTGAGAATAAAGCAAGAAGTAATAGCATTGTAAGTTTACGATGCATAAAGATCCTCCATTAATTTAGAAATAGTTTTTGTGGATTTTATTATCTTCATAAAAAGATTTTTAGAATTAATTACCGATTTCCTTGTCTAATATAGAAATATTAATAAAGATGTCAAAGTCTAAATTCCAGATTTTCTGTAAAAAAATCTTTTTGTCTTGATTTATTATCGTCAATAATCATTCCATGTTTAATTTGGATAAAGCCGAACCTATTTGTATATTTTTTCCCAAATTTTGGAATAAAAATGCGTTTTTATAATACCTTTTCTAAAAGTAAAGAAGAATTCATTCCGCAAAATCCGCCAACTGTTTCTTTTTATACATGTGGTCCTACTGTTTACGATTATTTTCATATCGGAAATGCCCGTTCATTTATTATGGCAGATGTTCTAAGAAGATATTTAGAGTATAAAGGCTTCCGGGTTAACTTTGTAATGAACCTGACCGATGTTGATGACCGGATTATAAAAAAATCAATTGAAGAAAAAAAACCTTCTAATGTTGTTTCGGATTTTTATGCTAATGCTTTTTTTGAGGATATAAATTTACTCAAAATAAAGCCGGCCACAGTTTTTCCTAAAGCTACTCTACATGTTTCAGAAATGATAGAAATGATTAAAGAACTTGAAGAAAGGGGAGTTGCATATAATGTTGATGGAAATGTTTTTTATGATGTCTCAAAGTTTACAGATTATGGTAAGTTGAGTGGAAAAAATTTAGAGGAATTATCAGCTGGTGCAAGAGTTGAGGTAAATGAGAATAAAAAAAATCCACTCGATTTTGCTCTCTGGAAAAAAGCTAAGGAAGGTGAACCGAGCTGGGATAGTCCATGGGGTAAAGGAAGACCTGGCTGGCACATCGAATGTTCTGCTATGAGTTCAAAACATCTGGGTGAAACAATTGACATACATGCCGGTGGTAACGATCTAATTTTTCCACATCACGAAAATGAAATTGCTCAAAGTGAAGCTGCTCATAATCATAAATTTGTTAGATACTGGATTCATTTTGGATTTCTTAATATTAATGAAGAAAAAATGTCCAAATCTCTCGGAAATTTTTTAACTGCAAGAGAAATTCTTAAAAAATATTCTGCAGAAGCAATCAGACTTTTCTTTTTACAAACTTATTACGGCGGGCCATTAAATTTTAGTTTCGATTTGTTATCCGCTGCCGAAAAGGGTGTTGAAAAAATTAAAAACCTTGCAGAAAAAATTGAATTGGAAATTAAAAAAGATAACAACATAGGTCTTCTCCCGGAATTCAACATAAAATATTATAATGATGAATTTGAGAAAGTAATGGATGATGACTTAAATACTCCCCAGGCTTGTGCTGTTATTTTTGACTTTGTAAGGAGTGTAAATAAAATTATTTCTGAAACTGATAGTCTCCATGTATCATTCTTTATCGATTTAAAAAAGTTCTTAACGGAAACTGCAGAAAATGTTTTTGGTATTATCCATTTTGAAGAACTCTACAAAAAATCTGCACAGCTCGACGAAAAATTGATTAACTTAATAATCGATTTGAGAACTAAATTGAAGAAAGAGAAAAATTTTCTACTTGCAGATAGTATTAGGGATGAATTGAATAAGATTGGAATAGAATTGAAAGACGGTAAAGATTCAACTACTTATAAACTCAAATAAGAATTATTAAACTCCAAAAACGGAATGAAAATGAAAAGATTGAATAAAATTTTTATTTTATTAATTATTTCCGGATATTCTTTCGCACAGGGAACAAGCGGAACAGATGCTAAATATGAATACCGTAATCTGATTGATTTACCTACTGCAGGTTTAATTGAAAAAGGTAATGTCGGTATTTCGACTGATATTATGCCGGCCGGTGTCTTAGTAACTAAGCTGGAAGTAGGGGTTTTCGAAAATTTTAGTTTTGGAATCTCTTATGGAGGTAATAATATAATCGGTCGTGGTAAAATAACCGGTTATAAATTACCGGGTATTAATGTCCGTGCAAGAATAGTAAATGAAACTGAAGCTCTTCCGGCAATCTTGGTTGGATTTGATTCTCAGGGTAAAGGGGAGTTTGATAAATCACTTAATCGCTTTCAAATAAAATCACCCGGGCTGTTTGCAGCAGTTTCGAAAAATTTCGACTTTTATGGATACTTCAGCATCCATGGCTTAATCAATTATTCTTTTGAAAGAGATGATAGCGATAAAGACTTGAATCTTGGTGTCGGATTTGAAAAGACCTTAGGTAGTAAAGTGTCTATTGTAGGTGAATATGATTTTGCAATTAACGATAATAATGGAAAGTCTTTTGGAGATGGTAGTGGTTATTTGAATCTGGGTTTGAGGTGGTCCCTGGGCGAAGGTTTAACACTTGGACTGAACCTTAGAGATTTACTTGATAATAAGAAGTTTACGAGCAGCAATGCAGATCGCGGGCTCTTTGTTGAGTATATAAAAGCTATTTTTTAACTATGTCATAAAAAGAAAACAGTTCTGTCTATTATATAGTACAACCGATTTTTTGCCCCTCTCTTTTTGCATATTTTTTAAACTTAATAAGGCATAATTTTTGTCAAAAATTAAAATAAATCTATTGGTGGTTGTATGAAAACAATAAAATTACTTGCAGCATTAATTCCTTTGCTAACACTGGGCGGATGTTATACCCAATTAGCTCTCAGAAGTCCCGAAAGTAGGGATTATCAGGAAGATCGTTATGCATATA
>JBBIHP010000039.1:0-2457 GCA_037446915.1 Ignavibacteria bacterium | reverse complement strand
ACCCATATTCCTACAATTACAGAAATACTCCAACCGGTTTGCGGGATACAGGTGATAGAGGTAATGAAAGAAATGCTTCATTAAAGGATCGAAGTAATCCTCGCTCCAGCAGTTACACTACAAGAGATGGATCTACAAGACGTGAGGAAGTCGATCTTAACAGATCATCAGTATCGAGAAGCCGTGAGAGGATTCCTGCAAATCCAAGAATCTCTAAAGAAGCGCCAGCGTCGCGTAATAATTCTTCACCGGCTGTAAGAGAAGAATCGACCAGAAGACAACAGCCGGAATCAAGGAATGAGAGAGCTACTTCTACTCCAACAAGAGAAAGAGATAACAGTAGAAATACGACTAATAGCGGAAGATCGAGTTATGATAGACCTTCTTATAATCCACCAAGCAGTAATTCTTCTTATAGTCAGCCATCAAGATCTAGGTCGGAAAGTTCTTCCAGATCTTCGAGTAGTTCCAGTTCCAGTAGTAGTTCTAGCAGCAGTTCAAGATCAAGTGGATCTGATAGAGGCAGATAAATGTTAATTCATAAATTGACAAACTTCAGTGCAAAAGCTGGGGGAAATATGAAAGCAAAATCAATATTGTTAATAGCAATTTTTCTTATTGGATTTAATACCATTAATGCACAGAATTTTAATGATGCACTAAGATTATCGGACCCTGAAATACTAACCAGTGCACGGGCACTTGGAATGGGTAATGCATATTTATCATTAAGCAATGATTTTAGTGCTTCACTTTTTAATCCGGCCGGTTTTGCATTAATTAAAAAAATGGAATTCTCCGGCGGATTGAATTATAATTCATTTAAAAATGATGCTCAATTCTTCAACAGGAGTACTAATTATTCAAGTACATCATCTAATTTCAATCAATTTGGATTCGCATTCCCACTTCCTACCACAAGAGGTAGTTTTGTTTTAGCATTCGGGTATAACAAATTTAAGGATTTTAACAGGGCTTTGAAGTTTAGTGGATTCAATAATAGCAATAATTCTCTTATACAAAGTTTAACAAATGATAATGATGATGTTCCTTATGAACTAGGTTTAAGTTATCCAGTTTATGACAGCAATAACAAATACCTCTATGACGAAACCAAAATAAATGGCAAACTGAACCAGAGTGGGAATATTGTTCAAGAAGGTAATTTAAATAGCTGGCAGTTTTCCGGTGCAATTGAATTCCAGAAAAATCTTTTTATCGGCTTAACAATTAATATCATCAATGGCGACTTCAAACGTAATAGAGAATACTGGGAAGAAGATCTTAATAACAATTACCCCTTACAATTATTACTGGATAACAACGATCCATCTACAGCCGATTTTCAATCGTTCTATTTTAATGATATAATCCGATGGGACGTTTCCGGCTGGAATGGAACGCTTGGAATTCTTGCTAAGGTTGATGAAAATGTTAACTTCGGGGCTACTATTAAATTTCCAAAATCACTTGAAGTAAACGAAATTTATACAGTGGATGCCGATGCAAAGTTTGGAACAGGAAAGAGATATTTTCTTGATCCTCCTATCGAAAACCGTGTTGAGTACACTGTAAAAACTCCTATCGAATTGGGAATAGGTGCTTCGTATTCAATTAGTGGAATGACCGTTGCCTTCGATGCCAATTTTATTGATTATACCCAGATGGAATTTTCTGATGGATTCGATACAAGAACCCGTGAAAATAAAAATAAGGATATTAAAGATCTCTTTAAGAAGGCACTTAACCTTAATGCCGGTTTCGAATACATGCTTCCGTTTACAGGAATTACTGTCCGAGGCGGTTTTATTTTTATGCCATCACCGTTTAAAGATGATGATTCAGATTTTGATAAAAAATTCTTTACAGCTGGTATTGGTTTTAAGGCCGGACAGAGATTCGTATTTGATGTAGGATATGCGCACGGTTGGTGGAAAGATGTTGGTGATAATTATGGCTCTAATCTTTCAAGAACATTTCAGAGTATAACGAAAGATAATTTGATTTTTGGAATCAAATATTTGTTCTAATAATTGTAAAGGAAAATTTAATTAGTTAGTGCTTTTGTAATAAAACGGAGGTCTGTATGTTTAAAATACTTCCGAAATTTTCTATCGCATTATTAGCTTTCCTAATTTTAGGATGTTCTACTGTATATAAAATCGGAAAAGAATTTGATCTTACAAACATTTCTAAAATTAAGATCGGATTTACAACTCAACAAGATATCATAAATTACTTTGGTCAACCATATAGAAAAGGTATTGCAAACGGAGATGAAGTATTTTACTATACAAATGAACAAATAATTTTTGAAAAAGATAGAAATGTTAGAAAAGAAGGCAACTCATTATTAATAGAATTTGACACTAATGGTTATGTTAAAAATTATTATTTCAACATACCGGGAAAAGAAACACTGATAATGGGATATATATTCCACAAACTTGAAATGGA
>JBBIHP010000038.1:7677-23785 GCA_037446915.1 Ignavibacteria bacterium | reverse complement strand
AATAGCGTTTCAGAAACAGGTTCATAGCGACATAATTAAGTTTGTTGAAAAACCGGGTTTGCTTGTTGAGAGCGATGCTCTTATTACAACCATAAAAGGCATCGGTCTTGCTATTTCAGTGGCCGATTGTATCCCAATTTTTATTTACGATAAGGTAAATAGAATTATAGCCGCAGTTCATTCGGGTTGGCGTGGAACTCAAAAAAAAATTCTTAAAAAAGTTTTGAGAAACCTTAGCTTTCATTATAAATGCAAACCGGAAAATCTTTATGTGTTCATCGGACCATCAATTTCTAAAGATAATTATCAGGTTGGCAGTGAAGTAGCGGTTCAGTTCGATCAAAAATATCTAAAGATAGATGATCATAAGATATTTTTGGATGTTGCTTCTGTAAATAAAGATTTCCTTTTAAGTTTTGGTATCCCGCAAGAGAATATTGAATTATCGGAGTTATGTACATATAAAGAAAATGAACTGCTCCATTCTTATAGACGGGATGGGGAATTATCCGGGCGTATGCTGGGCGTTATTGCGTTGAAGGAAATTTAATGGATTCTGAAAAAATCAAAATTGGCTTGGGATTTATTCTTATCTGTATTATCTGGGGTTCTACCTGGCTATTTATTCGTTTAGGACTTGAGTCATTAACACCGGTTATATCGGCCGGCATTCGATTTCTGCTCGCTTCAATTCTAGTTTATGGATTGATGAGTTATAAAAAAATATCTCTACAAACAGATTCGCTTTCTATCCGTCTCTATCTTGTTCTTGCATTTTTTTCTTTTATAATTCCATTCGGATTAGTTTACTGGGCAGAACAATTTATTCCTTCCGGTTTAGCTTCAATTATTTTTGCTGTTATGCCTTTTGGAGTTATACTCTTTACAAGACTTGCAATACCGAATACAGAAATTAAGTTTGCCCAGTATATTGGTGTAATAATTGGTTTTATTGGTATTGTAACAATTTTTTCCGAAGACCTTACAATAGACATCTCTAATAATTTTTTCGGAATGTTAGCTGTTTTAATAAGTGCCACTATGCAAGCTTCAATTGCGGTTACAATTAAAAAATTCGGCAGTCATTTAAACCCTCTATCAATGAATTTTATCCCTCTCCTTATTGCCGGTCTTGTAATGATTCCACTTGCATTTATAATAGAAGAGAGTTCTTCATGGAAATTTGATTTAATCGCACTGGGTTCTGTATTCTATTTAGCATTATTCGGAACGCTTGTTACATTTACTACTTATTACTGGTTATTGAAAAGAATGAATATAGTTATCCTTTCCTTATCAACATTTATTACACCTATAGTAGCAGTAATTCTCGGCTGGTTAATATTAAATGAAAAATTTTCATTCCAGGCATTGATTGGAAGCTCAATGGTGCTAATTGGAATTTTATTTGCTAATTTTAACGGGCTGAAAAAATATATTAAATCCAGAAAGTAACCCTGTATATGACAAACATTATTCGAATTAAAAACGCAACATTTTACGCTTATCACGGTGCATTGGAAGAAGAACAGACTATTGGCGGTGTGTTCGAAGCTGACCTCGATATTTATACAGACTTTTCAAAAGCTGCTGAAAAGGACGATCTGAAGCTTACTATCAATTATGATGAAGTCTATAAGTATATCAATCGAATTGTCCATAGTAAGAAGTATTACCTTATCGAAACGCTTGCTACAATTATTGCAGATGGATTGCTCGAAAAATATAAATCAATTAATAAGATTGCTGTTCGCGTTCGTAAGCATCATGTTCCGGTTGGCGGTGTTCTCGATTATGTTGAAGCAGAAGTAATAAAAGAAAATGGAAAATAATATTTTCCTGGGACTTGGTTCCAATAAAGGGGATCGAATTAAATTTTTGTTGAATGCTGTTGAGAAAATTAAAAGCAATACTCAATGTGTTCTTGTTAATTCCTCTTCCGTTTATGAAACTACTCCTTATGGAAATATTGATCAGGAAAATTTTTTTAATGCTGTTATAAATATAAGTTCCGGTTTAAGTCCTGATGAATTGTTCGATTTTATAAAGCAAATCGAGGTGGATTCGGGGAGAACCGGGTTAAACAAAAAATGGGGCCCTAGAGAAATTGATGTTGATATTCTTTTCTATAATCAGTTAATTTATGTTAAAGATAACTTGATTATTCCTCATTCAGAAATATTGAAAAGAGATTTTGTTCTGGTACCGTTAATTGAAATAGCTCCAGCGTTTATTCATCCTGTTGAAGAAAAACAGTTTAGTGAACTAAGTCTTGCGGGAATTGAAAGTCACATTGTTTCTAAATTCGATTATAAATTAATTTGATTGATTATGCCCGAAATACGATACATTGCAATTGAAGGGGTTATCGGTGCAGGAAAAACCTCACTTGCACAAAAGCTGTCTGATAAACTCGGCGCCAATCTTATTCTCGAACAGTTCGAAGATAATCCATTCCTCGAAAAATTTTACGACGACAGGAAACGATTTGCATTCCAGACGCAAATGTTTTTCCTTATCAACCGTTATAAACAGCAGCAGCAACTCAATCAACAGGAACTCTTTTCAAAGTATATTGTTTCGGATTACATTTTCGAAAAAGACAAAATATTTGCTTACCTTAATCTGAGCGGTGAAGAAATTAAATTATACGAGAGCATTTTCCCGCTGCTCGAAAGGGATATTCCTAAACCCGACCTGGTTATTTTTCTTCAATCGAGTCTGGATAGACTTGTTGCTAATGTTAAAACACGTGGCAGAAAAATTGAGAAGAATTTAACGCGAGGTTATCTAACAGAGTTATCGGAATCTTACAATAACTTTTTTTTCAAATACAGTAATACTCCTCTTCTTATTGTAAATACTACAGAAATCGATTTTGTGAACCGTGAAGAAGATTTTGATGAATTATACATGCAGATTTTCAGGGAGGATAGGGGATTTATAGAATACTTTAATCCGGAGGTAAAAGTTTAGAATGGCGTTATTAAGAATAATATTGTGGGGACTTTTGTTTTACCTGGTAATTAGAATGGCAAAAAATTTTATGAGTCTGCTTACATCCGGTAATACTTCTGAAAAAAAGAAAAGTACTTTCAAACCGTATAAATCGAAGTATAATATCAGGAAAGAAGATGTTATTGATGCCGATTATGAAGACATAACTAACACTGGAACGGATAATTCAAAAAATAAATCCTGATGTCATCTCAAAACAAAATTAAGTCGCGTTTAACATCCTTCCTTAAAAAAATATTATCTGTAGAAGAGCTTCATCAGATTAATATTGATCCGCCAAAAAAAATTCTTATTGTTCGTCAGCATAATCAATTTGGCGATATGCTTGCAACTGTTCCGTTATTCAGAGCAATAAAAGAAAAGTATCCTGATTGCAAAATTACACTTATTGCAAGTGTTGAAAACTATTTTGCACTAAAGAAGAATTTACTGATAGATGAACTGTTTGTCTTCAACAAGAAATATTTTTTCAATCCAATCTATATTTATTCGCTTTATAAAGTTCTAAGGAGAAACTATGACCTGGCAATTGTACCCGTTACAGTTGCAATCTCTACAACGAGTTGTCTTCTGTCCGGATTTTCAAATGCTAAAATTAAAATTGGTCCCAATTCCCTTGATGGTAAATTCAATGAAATGAATTATGTCTTCAACTATAGATTCGATCTTAACTGGAAAAAGAATCCCGATTCCCATGTATCCGAATTCATCTTAGATATAGTTCGTCCATTTGGTATTACAACAAAAAATTTATCATCGCAGATAGACTATGACAACAGGGATAATATTTTAGCAAATGAATTTTTGAAAAAATATAATAGCGAAGGGAAAATTATAATAGGGATTCATGCCGGTGCCGGCAAACCTCAGAATAGATGGTCGGTATTTAATTTTATTGAATTAGTTAGAAGGCTGGAAAAAGAATTTACTGCAGAAATTTACTTTACCGGCAGCAGTGCTGATAAAGAAATAATTGATATAATCAAAAAAGAATTTCCGTTAAAAGGATATTTTCTGAATAAGACAGTTCCGCAATTAGCTGCATTGATATCCTTCAGCAATTTATTTATTTCGAATGATACAGGTGTTATGCACGTAGCCGGTGCAACAGCAACTCCGTTAATTTCGCTTTTCGGTCCAACAAATCCTTTTAATTGGGCTCCGGTTGGTTCTAATAAAATGTTTATCCGCAAATCGGAATTAATGAGTGAGATTACCGTAGATGATGTAATTAACCTTGCAAAATTACTACTTGAAAAGAAGGTGATATGAAACTCAACTCTAAGAATTTAGCAGCAATTGATATCGGTACAAATTCATTTCATCTAATTGTAGTAAAAGTTAAGGAAGATGGAAACTTTGAAATAATTGATAGGGAAAAAGAAGTAATTCGCCTTAGCGAAGGAAGTACAGGAGATATTAAATTTATCAAACCGGAAGCTTCAAACCGTGCAATTGCTTGTTTAAAGCGGTTCAAAGTAATTGCAGATTCTCATAATTCAATTATAAGGGCTGTTGCTACAAGTGCTGTAAGAGAATCCCATAATAAAAATGATTTTATTGAACAGGTATATAAACAAACCGGAATTGAAATAGAAGTGATAAGCGGATATGAAGAAGCACGCTTAATTTATCTCGGAATTTTGAAAGCAGTTCCTATCTACAATAAAAAAGCACTTGTTTTTGATATTGGTGGCGGCAGCACAGAATTTGTTGTGGGCAGTAAAGGAAAGATGCTTCAGACAGTTAGTTTAAAAATTGGTGCTGTTAGACTAGCACAAAAATTCTTTCCTGATTTTGAAATAACAAATGCAAGAATAAAGGATTGCCGTAAGTGGGTTGAAGGAGAAATATTTCATGCTTCGGAAGTTATGAAGAAAGAAGGATTTAATGTTTGTTCAGGTTCTTCCGGTACAATTATGGCAGCAGGATTGATGATCCAGGCAATGAGGAATGGCGGTTCAATTTCATCACAAACTATTCTGAATAATTTTGAATTTTCTAAAAGTGAATTAAAGGAAATTGAGAAAGAAATTCTTAACAGGAAGACTATTGATAAAAGGAAAAAAATTCCGGGACTTGATGAAAAGAGAGCCGATATCGTTCCGGCCGGAATAATAATTTTATCAACAATATTTGATTTGTTCGGTTTAGAAAAGATGACTATTTCCGGTTATGCTTTAAGAGAAGGAATTGTAATTGATACGCTTCAGAAGGAACACATTAACGGTACCACAAAACCTAATTTAATTGATATACGGAAAGAAAGTATTAAGCACCTTTCGGAATCTTGCAGTTATGATAGGGAACATTGTAAATATATAACCGGCTTTGCACTAAAGATTTTTGATGATTTGAAAAACTTACATCAACTTGGCGATGAATGCAGAGAATACCTGGAAGCTTCTTCTATTCTGCATGATATTGGTTACCATATTGCTCATACTAATCACCACCACCATAGTTATTATATTATTCGTAACAGTGAGCTGCTCGGTTTTAACGATAGTGAGATTGGTATAATCGCTCACACATCTCGTTATCATCGTAAAAGTCACCCTAAAAAAAGCCACGATGACTTCGCAGAACTGCCCGAAAGAACTCAATCTGTTATTAAGAAATTATCCGCAATTTTAAGAGTTGCCGATTCGCTTGATAGAACACACAAAAAGATAGTTCAGAGTGTTGAGTGCAAGGTTAAGAGAAATATTTTTGAAATAATTCTGGGCATTAAAAAAAATGGAAACCCTGAAATAGAATTGTGGAGTCTTGATAGAAGGAAAGCATTATTCGAAGAAGTGTATGGAGTTAAATTAAAAATCATTATATCCTAATTCACTTTTTAAAGAACAGTTAAATAATTTGGTTGCTTTTGCATTTATTACAAACTGATGACTATATTTGCCCATCATTTTTTAACAAAAAATTCAGATAATGAGACCTACAGTTTATATCAAAGACCTATCAAAACATGTTGGAGAGGAAGTTACCCTTAGGGGTTGGCTTTATAATAAGAGATCGAGCGGTAAATTAAAATTTTTAATTATGCGCGATGGAACCGGTTATTTGCAATGTGTAGTATTCAAAGGGAATGTTTCTGAAGAAATTTTCGATTCTGCTGAAAAAATTACACAGGAATCGAGCTTTGAAGTAAAAGGAAAAGTAAGGGAAGAAAAACGTGCTGTTGGCGGATTCGAACTTGATGTAGTTGATTTCAAATTGATTGGATTGGCTAACGAATATCCTATTACACCAAAGGAACATGGAATTGAATTCCTGATTGACAACCGCCATTTATGGGTCCGTTCCAAAAAGCAAGTTGCAATACTTAAAATCCGGCATAGAATTGTAAAAGCCATACGCGATTTTTTTGATGAAAGAGGATTTACACTTTTTGATCCGCCAATTATTACTCCAAATGCATGCGAAGGAACATCAACATTATTCGAAATGGAATATTTCGATCTCGGTAAAGCATACCTAACACAGAGCGGGCAACTTTATGCCGAAAGCGGTGCTATGGCGCTTGGTAAAGTTTATACATTCGGACCAACTTTCAGGGCAGAGAAATCCAAAACCCGAAGACATTTAACCGAGTTCTGGATGGTTGAACCTGAAATGGCTTTCTACGATCTTAATGATGATATGGACCTTGCAGAAGAATTTATTGAATATATTGTTCAAACAGTATTAAGGGATAGAGCAGAAGAATTAAAAGAACTTGAACGCGATATTTCCAAACTGGAAAAAGTTGTTAGACCGTTCCCGCGTATTTCTTACGATGATGCGGTTGAGATTTTGAAGAAGAAAGGAGTCGATTTTAAGTGGGGAAATGATTTAGGCGGAACTGACGAAACATTAATAGGTGAGGATTTCGACCGCCCGGTTATGATTCACCGTTATCCATCCGAAGTAAAAGCGTTTTATATGAAGCGCGATCCCGAAAATCCCAAAGTTGCTCTGGCAGTCGACGTTATTGCCCCGGAAGGATACGGAGAAATTATTGGCGGCAGTCAGCGTGAAGACAATCTTGATTTGTTATTAGAAAGAATAAAAGAACATAATTTGCCGCAGCAATTTTTTGAATGGTATCTCGATCTAAGAAGATTCGGCACAGTCCCTCATTCAGGATTCGGTCTTGGTCTTGAGAGAACCGTTAGCTGGATTTGCGGATTAGAACATCTACGCGAAGCAATTCCATTTCCACGAATGATTTATAGGAATACTCCATAAATGAATGCAGAAATTATTCTTTTCATAATTCTTGCACTTATTGCGGCTGTTTCATCTGTAATGATGATAACAAGATCCAACGCAGTTATAAGTGCCGTTTTTCTTGTACTCAACTTTTTTGCTTTAGCTGGACTTTACCTTTTATTAAATGCTCAGTTTATTTCAGTTGTTCAGATTATTGTTTATGCCGGTGCAATTATGGTTCTTTTTCTTTTTGTTCTTATGCTTCTTAGAACAGAGAACGAGCCTAAAGTCTTCCTGGATAAAAAACCAATAAAAATGTTTGCGCTGCTTATAACTGTTTTTGTTTTTATTCAAGTTGCCTACTTATTATTTGTCGGTAAACCTTCTGGCAATCTTACACCGGATCAGCTAAAGAGTATTGAAACAGGAACTATTCAATCAATTGGAAAGGAACTATACACAAATTATATCCTTCCATTTGAGGTTGCCGGATTTTTATTACTTGCAGCAACTATCGGTGCAATGGTTTTAGCAAAGAAAAAATTTGAATAATCAATTTTATTTTAAGAGGTTTTAATAATTATGTCGTCTATACCAATTGAATACTATTTAATATTGAGCGCATTTATGTTTGTTGTTGGTGTAACCGGTGTTCTTATCCGCCGTAATGCAATAGTGGTTTTTATGTGTATAGAGTTGATGTTGAATTCTGCAAATTTATCTCTCGTTGCTTTTTCATCTTATTTAGGAAATCCAATTGGTCAGATATTTGTATTTTTTGTAATGACTGTAGCCGCGGCAGAAGCTGCTGTTGGTCTTGCAATTATTATAGCTGTCTTTAGAAATAAATTAACTGTTAACATTGATGAAATAAACATCTTCAAGTGGTAATAACCGGATGATAAATTTAATCTATCTAACTGTTCTTTTACCGTTAATAGGATTTTTATTTAACGGTCTTTTCGGATCCAGAATTAAAAACGAAAAAGTTATCGGTATTATTGGTAGTTCTACTGTCGGTATTGCTTTCGTTGTTACATTACTTGCTTTTTTTGAAACGCTTGGTTTACCTGTAGAAAATAGAAGTAACACTGTTGAATTATTTACCTGGCTTAATGTTGCCGGACTAAATATAAAATTTGCCTACCTTGTTGATCAGTTATCATTAACAATGTCTTTAATTGTTACAGGCGTTGGATTTTTAATACACGTTTATTCAATTGGCTACATGCATGGCGATAAAGGTTACTGGAGATTCTTTGCTTATCTAAATCTTTTCATCTTTGCAATGATGAATTTAGTACTCGGTGATAATTTTGTTGTTCTATTTTTAGGATGGGAAGGTGTTGGACTTTGTTCTTACCTCTTAATCGGTTTCTGGTACGATAGAAAATTTGAAAAGGGAACGGTTCCCGAAGCAGCCAAAAAAGCATTTATTGTAAACCGTATCGGTGATTTCGGATTTCTACTTGGAATGTTTTTAATTTACTACACATTCGACTCACTAAATTTTACAGAAGTGTTTAATAAAGCAGCATCATTTCCTGTTTCAGAAGCTACATTCGGTTTGATTGCAATATTTTTATTTATTGGTGCTACCGGTAAATCGGCACAGATTCCGTTATTTGTTTGGCTGCCGGATGCAATGGCTGGTCCAACTCCGGTTTCTGCACTAATACATGCCGCAACAATGGTTACTGCCGGTGTTTATATGGTATCCCGTGCTGCAATTATTTTTGCTTCGGCTCCAACTGTTATGATGGTTGTTGCTGTAATAGGATTGCTTACAGCATTAATGGCTGCTACAATAGGACTTGTTCAGAACGATATTAAAAAAGTTTTAGCTTATTCTACCGTAAGTCAGTTAGGTTATATGTTTTTAGCTGCGGGTGTTGGTGCATTCAGCGCATCAATTTTCCATGTTATGACTCATGCTTTCTTCAAAGCATTACTTTTTCTTGGTGCCGGTTCTGTAATTCATGGAATGCACGAAGAACAGAACATTCAGCGTTATGGCGGATTGAAAAAATATATGCCAAAGACGTATGCTACTTTTTTTATTGCAACTTTAGCTATTGCCGGAATTCCCGGTTTATCAGGTTTCTTCAGTAAAGATGAAATCCTCTGGTATTCTTATGCTAATGGTGGAATAATATTCTGGTTGATTGGTGTTATTACAGCCATGATGACTGCATTTTATATGTTCCGTTTGTTATCGCTTACATTTTATGGTAAGGAGCGCTTCGATCATCATCATGTTCATCCTCATGAATCACCATCAGTAATGACAGTCCCATTGATGATATTAGCTTTCTTCTCAGCTATTGGCGGATACATCGGAATACCTGAAGTCTTTTCAGGTGAACATGGAAATCAATTTCATAACTGGTTAGAACCGATTTATGCACCTGCTATTGCCAAACTTAATAGCTTCGGTTTTCATTCACATTTCGAAGAAATTCTTTTAATGGTTCTCTCGGTTGCTCTTGCATTAAGTGCAATTTACTTTGCAATAAAAATTTATACTCAGCAGCCGGATATTGCTGAAAAGATTTCTGCAAGGTTCAAGAAAATGTATAACATTTTGCTTAATAAGTATTATGTTGATGAAATTTATGAAGCTGCTGTAATTCAACCTATCCAAAAAGGTTCTGAAAAAGTATTGTGGAAGTTTACCGATAATTTAATTATTGATGGTGCTGTTAACGGTATTGCAAAAGTTATTTATGCCGGTTCGGGATTTATTAGAAAAATTCAAAATGGAATTGCGCAGTTCTATGCAATAATTATGATGCTTGGAATTGCACTTGTACTTTTGTGGGTAATATTAAGTCTATAAGTTTTGTTCAATTAAATGAAATGAAAATTGCTGCTTTTTCACAAAGGCACTAAGGACTAAAAATATTATATGGAACAGAATTTACTTTTAACATATCTTCTTTTTACACCAATTATTGGAAGTGTTGTCGTTCTATTTTTTGGAAAGACTCAAACAAAATTTATTAGATGGTTCGGATTGTTTGTTACCTTAATAGCATTTGTAATTTCATTAGTTATTTATTTTGGCTTCGACTCATCAAAACCTCAATTCCAGTTTGTGCACCAGGTCTTATGGATTAGTAGTCTTAATGTAAGTTATAATGTTGGTGTTGATGGTATTTCGCTACTACTGGTTCTATTAACAACATTTCTTACACCTCTTACTTTATTATCAACCTGGAATGCAATTGAAAAAAATGTAAAGATGTTTACTTTCTCCATGCTCTTTCTGGAAGCTGGAATGTTAGGTGTCTTCATCTCTCTCGATATTTTCCTCTTCTATATTTTCTGGGAAGCAATGCTAATTCCTATGTATTTCATAATTGGAATATGGGGAGGTGAAAGAAGAATTTATGCATCTGTTAAGTTCTTTATCTATACGATGGTCGGAAGTTTATTGATGCTGGTTGCTATTATATGGCTTGCTGTCTATGCATCGGGAATAACAGGAAAATTCACTACTAATTTATTAGAGTTATACAAAGTTGGTCCAACAATCCCGCATCAGATTCAAGGATGGATGTTCGGCGCATTCTTTTTAAGTTTTGCTATTAAAGTTCCGTTGTTCCCGCTGCACACGTGGTTACCCGATGCTCACGTTGAAGCACCGACTGCAGGTTCAGTTATTCTTGCCGGTGTTTTACTTAAGATGGGTACATACGGAATATTACGATACTGTTTGCCTCTCTTTCCGCAGTCTGCAATTAATTTTGCGCCGCTGATTTCAGTCCTTGCAATTATTGGAATTATTTATGGCGCACTCGTCTCAATGGTTCAGACGGATATGAAAAAACTTGTTGCCTATTCTTCAGTTTCTCACCTTGGGTTTGTTGTACTAGGAACATTTGCCATGACTGTTGAAGCAGTGCAAGGTGCGGTAATTCAAATGGTAAATCACGGGTTATCAACTGGCGCACTTTTCCTTTTAGTTGGTATAATTTACGAACGAACTCACAGAAGAGATATAGCTTACTATGGCGGTATTGCTAAAATTGTTCCTTTGTATGCAACAGCTTTAATGATTGCGTCGTTATCATCTGTCGGTTTACCGGGGTTAAACGGTTTTATTGGTGAGTTTTTAATTCTGCTCGGAACATTTAAGTCTTCTGTATTAAATAGCTGGTGGTATACTGTGTTTGCAGCTACAGGAGTAATTTTTGCTGCGGTTTATTTGTTATGGATGTATCAACGCGTAGTATTTGGAGAAGTAAAGAATCCTGAATTAAAAGATCACTTAACCGATATGAATGTTAGGGAATTTGTTGTATTAATCCCTATATTCATTTTTATTGTGTGGATTGGAATTTATCCCAATACTTTTCTCGGTATGACCGAAGAATCAACAAAATCAATTTTACATCATGTTAGTTCATTCACATTCGATATATTAAAATAAATGCTTATGAAAAAAAATAATTTGATCCCCTTATTTTTATTAACTTTCTTTTTTAATGCAACTGAAATTTTTGCAGCCGGGACTGAGGGCACGGAACAAGTCCTTCCTAATCCTATTATGGTTTTACCATTTGCAATTCTTTTATTAATGATTGCAACGGGACCTTTGTTCTATCATCATTTTTGGGAAAGAAATTATCCAAAGATTTCAATTTTTCTTGGATCAATTACAGTAGTTTATTATTTGGTCTGGTTAAATGATACTCACAGTTTACTTCACACTGCACATGAATATATTTCATTCATTGCATTACTATCATCACTATATGTTGCTACCGGCGGAATTCTAATTAAGGTTGATCGGAAAGCTACACCTCTTTTAAATGTAGTCATTCTATTATTCGGTTCTCTTATTGCAAATATAATTGGAACAACCGGCGCATCAATGCTATTAATCCGTCCGTTTATTAAAATTAACAAGGACCGTATAAAACCTTATCACATAATCTTTTTTATTTTTTCCGTCAGTAATATAGGCGGTGCATTAACACCAATTGGAGATCCTCCTTTATTCCTTGGATTTCTAAGAGGAATTAATTTCTTCTGGTTCTTTGGACATATCTGGTATATATGGATACCTACATTATTAATGGTGCTTATTATTTTCTATATAGTTGATTCATTCAATAAAGAGGGGAATACAGAGGACATTAATTACACAAACAAAATAGAATTCAAAGGATCAAAAAATCTAATCTATTTATTAATTGTTCTAATTTCGGTTTTTCTTGATCCCGGAATAATCAGCTGGGTTCCGAGTTTTTCCCCTTTACCATTCGGTATTAGGGAAATTATAATGTTTTCCGTTGTTTGGCTATCATATAAGACTGCAGATAAAAAAAATCTTGAAGCAAATGAATTCAATTTTGAACCAATAAGAGAGGTTGCATTTTTATTCGTAGGAATATTTGCATCAATGATCCCAGCTCTTCAACTCATAGCATATGAAGCAAAAGTTTATGGTCAGCAATTAACACCAGGAATTTTTTATTGGGCAACCGGTATCCTTTCTGCTTTTCTTGATAATGCCCCTACATTTCTTAACTTCTTAAGTGCTTCACTGGGTAAATATGCTTATGATGTTAATGTTAAAACACAGGTTCTTGAATTTTCCGAATTGTATCCGTTTTATTTACAAGCAATTTCAATAGCTGCAGTGTTCTTTGGAGCTATGACCTATATTGGAAACGGTCCCAATTTTATGGTAAAGGCAATTAGCGAAAGATCCGGTATCAAAATGCCAAGCTTCTTTGGATACTTAATAAAATATTCTGTTCCAATCCTACTTCCGATATTTATAATTCTTTACTTTGTTGTTTATCATGGAAAGGTTTAATTATGAGAAAATTAGATGAAGTATTAAAAAATAATTTAAATGGACTCCACTATGGTAATAGAGTTCTGCTTCCATTCCAGGCAGATATTCTTAAAGCTGTTATAGAAAATGATATTATTACAGATTTTAGTTCAACTAAATCCGGTGCAAGCTATAAAGTAAGAGAAGATTTTACAGAGATTTATTTTTACGATTACGAAATTTTATCAGAAGTAATAAAAGAATTCGAAAAAATAAAATTAATTATTGTGGAAAAGGGGAACGATATTTTTGATTTTTCTAATCATAGAAAAATTGCTCTCTCTATCGAAGAAAAACATAAAATTACTATTTCAGAAATAAACGACGATACATTATTATTCATAGAGTAAATATGCCAGTATCAAATTTTGAATATTACCAGTTATTACCATTCATTCTAATCGGGTTGGGTATTGTTATTTCTGTTGTTATCGAAATAATAACAAAGAAAAGTGAACAGATTCTCCCATGGTTTTCTATTCTTCTTTTTTTTACTATCTCCATTTATTCTATTGTTAATCTCAATAACCACGCAATTCTTTTTGGAGGAATGCTTGAAGTTGGCGGAAAACCGGCTATCTTTAATTTTATTTTTAATATCGGAGCAATGCTTATTGTAATGAGCTCGATTGGATATTTGAAAAAGTATGGAACATATTATGGCGAATATTACATCATAGTTCAATCGTCAGTTCTGGGTATGATGATAATGGCTGGTTCGAAAGATATTTTAATGGTGTTTCTTGGTCTGGAATTGATGTCCATTTGTTTTTATGTATTAGCTGGTTTTAATCGTAAAAAATTATCTGCTAACGAATCTTCTTTGAAATACTTTTTACTTGGTTCTTTTGCAACAGGATTCATTGTCTATGGAATAGCTTTAATCTATGGAACAGCAGGAAACACAAGTATATTGTACATTACCAGCAACTTTGCTTCACTATCATCAAACATGATTTTTGTTACCGGATTTATATTATTTCTTATCGGTTTTAGTTTTAAAATTGCAGCATTCCCGTTCCATATGTGGGTGCCTGATGTTTATCAGGGTTCAGCTACAACCGTAACGGGATTAATGTCAACAACAGGTAAAACTGCAGCATTCAGTGTGTTAATAATTTCAATAGCCGCAACATTCACCTTAAATGCACCAAATGTATTCAAACCGTATTTCTCAGTTATAGCGGCATTATCAATGTTGTTCGGAAGTATAGTTGCAATTTCGCAAAACAATTTAAAGAGAATGCTTGCTTATTCATCCATTTCGCATGCGGGTTATATGGCAATTGGTCTGGCTGCTGCTAATACAGAAAGTATTTCTGGAATTATCTTTTACCTCGCCGCGTATGCATTTATGAATATCGGTGCATTTACAGTAATTTCTATTATTGAAGGTGAAGGTGATACAAGAATTGATATCGATTCCTTTGCCGGTTTACATACTAAAAGTCCTGTCCTGGCTGCTTTCATGTCACTATTCATGTTTGCATTGGCTGGCATTCCTCCATTAGCAGGATTCTTTGGAAAGTACTATGTCTTTGTTGGTGCAATTGAAGGTGGTTTAACATGGCTTGCAATTGTTGGTGTAATTTCCAGCATGATTAGTGTATATTTTTATTTAAGGGTTGTCGTTTATATCTATTTCCGAGATTCAATTGAAGAATTCAAGCCTGAGATTTCATCATTTAGTTTATCGGCAGTAATAATTTCTGGTGCGTTTGTTCTTATTTTCGGAATTCTTCCGGATCTTCTTCTTAACATTATTAACTCTGTTATTAATCTCTAATTTAAATTGGTATTTTTCTTTATTATTTTACCATCCAACAACAGAGTAGTTTAAACATGATACCATTATATTCTGCTCAACAGGTTCGCGAAGCGGATTCCTACGCCATTAATACTCTCGCAATTCCTAGTATTGTTTTAATGGAAAATGCATCGAGAAGTATATTCGATTCAATTTTGCGTAATATGAATTCGTCGGCAAATTTCATCGGTATAGTATGCGGCAAAGGAAATAATGGAGGGGATGGATTTGCAGTCGCACGTCATTTTTTAAATAATGATTATAATGTTAGAGTCATTTCACTTGGTGGTGAAGATGAATTAAAAGGAGATGCTCTTACTAATTTCAGAATATTAAAAAATTTGTTGATTGATTATCCCCAATCGAAAATAATTATTTATGAAAGTAATAAGGACCTTAGTGCTCTTGATGATTGTGAAATTGTTATTGATGCTATGCTCGGAACCGGTTCGAGAGGGGAATTAGCTGAACCATATAAGGAAATTGTAAATAAATTAAATCAACTTAACACATTCAGAGTCTCTATTGATCTCCCGACTGGTTTGGATTTAGAAAACTCATTAGGAGATATTGTTTTTAATTCTGATTTAACAATTACACTATCGGAATATAAAACAGGACTTTTTTACGGAAAAGGTTATACTAACTGCGGTATAATTGAAAAAGGTTATATCGGTATTGGTGATGAATATTATAAGAAATTATCTGTTCAAAATTATTTAATAGAACCTGAAGATGCATACTTCGGAATTCCTTCAAAGGACCTAGATGTAAATAAGTATTCAGCCGGTAAAGTATTAGTAATTGCCGGTTCGTCAGTAATGCCCGGCGCATCTTTTTTCACAACTAACTCTGTATTAAAATCCGGTGCCGGATCGTGTTACCTTGTTTCTCCTAAATCTATTAAACTACTGGCACAGCAAAAGATCGATTCTGCAATAGTTGTTGATTATGATGATAACAATATGGGATTTATTTCACCAAATAATCTAAAGGAAATTGAAGATAAGATTAATTGGGCTGATGTAATTGCAATTGGTCCTGGTTTAGGAAGAGCTAATGAAACTATTGAAACGGTTCTTGAAATATTTCGCAATTATAAGACTAAAAAATTTGTAATTGATGCGGATGCAATTTATGCTTTAGCTAATAATGAGTATAAAAAAATTAATTTGAAGGGGAAAATATTAACCCCGCATCATAAAGAGTTTGCTAATCTGCTTGGTTTAGAATTA
>JBBIHP010000038.1:0-7601 GCA_037446915.1 Ignavibacteria bacterium | reverse complement strand
TTAAAAGGAGCGCCTTCAATAATTTTTAATCCTGACGGCGAAGCATTTATTAACTCAAGCGGTAATCCGGGGCTCGCTAAATTTGGTTCCGGTGATGTTCTTACCGGAATAATTGCCGGGTTCATATCACAAACTTCTGAAATTGAGGATCCACTAATCTCCTCAGTTTATATTCATAGTTTATCCGGCGACCTTCTATTAGAAGAAAAAACTGAATACGGTTATACTGCATCAGATTTAATGGAAAATATTCCTAATGCTATCAAATTTATCATTGACTCGTTTATTTAATTCAATAAAGAAAAATCCTTTTCGATTTGTTCATCTTCCATTAATCTTTTACTGGATCTTCCTGTTTGTAATGACTTCTATTCCTATCGAAAAGATTCCGAAATTTTTTAATACTCAGGATAAATTAGAACATTTTACAGCTTATTTTATACTTGGCGTTCTTGTAAAATTAAGTACTGTATTTCAAAATAAATCCGGATGGATTAGAAAAAACTCGATGATAGTTGCATTAATCGTCATAACAATTTATGCTATGTTTGATGAACTTCACCAATTGATAATTCCGGGCAGATACTGCGATTTTTACGATTGGTTATTCGATTTTGTTGGGGGAGTTACCGGGATTATTTTAGTTAATCATTTCCTTAAAAGAGATAAATCTTTAGTGCACTAAAATTGACACCATAAAATTGGAACCTAAATAAATTGGTCGATGTAAAATTTTCAGTATTGATTGACATTTCACTCATCATTTTTTAAGTTAGCATCGCCATTAGGTGATAAATAGGAGGAATAAAGTGGGACTTAAGAAAAACCCAAAAGCAGACTTAAAAAGAACATACAAGCGTGTTTTCGAGTTAAGTTTAATTACTTCTCTTGCATTATTAATTGTTGCATTCAAGTTTTTCCCTGATTTTGCAAAAGAGAAAGTAAAACTGGAAGGACCGCAAGAATTGGTAAATGTTGAAGATGTTGTAAAGACTAAGCAGGAAAGTGCACCACCTCCGCCTCCAAAACCACCAATTCCAATTGAAGCTCCTTCGGATGATGTATTAGAAGATATAGCAATTGGAAGTACAGAAATAGATATTAACGAACAGATTTCAGCTCCGCCTCCACCTCCAAAACAGGAAGTGAAAGAAGAGGATGATGAAGCTGTATTTTTTGTTGCTGTTGAAGAAACTCCGGAACCAATTGGTGGTATAGAAGCAATTCAAAAGAAAATTGTTTATCCGGAAATTGCTAAACGTGCAGGTGTTCAGGGTAGAGTTTTTATTAAAGCTTTCGTTAATGAAGTTGGCGATGTTGTTAAGGCAGAGGTAATTAAAGGTATTGGTGCCGGATGTGATGAAGCGGCTGTTGCTGCTGTAATGCAAACAAAATTTAAACCAGGCAAACAAAGAGGTAAATCAGTCAAAGTCCAGGTTTCTATTCCAATCGTATTCAAACTTCAATAGTAACAAGGCGCCTTTTGGCGCCTTCTTTTTACTTACCAAACAATTTTATTTTTATGCCAGTGTAAGTTTTATGTTCCGATAATTATCGATATCTTTAAAAAAAGAGTAATGAATTGTTTCTCCTCGAACTAAATAATGTTAAGTATGCCTATAACACCGCAACTGATAGTAATTTCCAATTAGATATTGATAACTGGAAAATTGAGAAAGGTGATTTTGTTAGTCTTATAGGTCCGAATGGTTGCGGCAAATCGACTCTTCTAAAATTAATTGGCAGATTAATTAACCTGAGTGATGGACGTATTAAATATTCGGGTATTGATATTTCGGAAATACCGCTTAAGGAATATGCAAAACTGATTTCTTATGTCCCTCAGAATAACTATTCAATTTTTCCATTTTCTGTTTATGAAATAGTAATGATGGGACGAACTCCTTACCTTGGTACATTGGGGTTTGAAACAATTGAGGATAAGCGAATTGTAATGAATGCTATGGATGTTATGGGAATAGCTGACCTAAAATCCAAATGTATTAACGAAATCTCAGGGGGTGAGGCGCAGAGAGCATTTATTGCTAGAGCTATTGCTCAAAATCCCCAGTTAATTCTTCTTGATGAACCTAATGCTCACTTAGATATTGAGCACCAAATTTCTATTTATGAATTACTTAATAAGCTAAGTGCTAATCAGGGATTAACTATAATATCTGTCTCTCACGATTTAAATCTTATCGGATTGTTCTCGCAGAAAATTGCTTTTATGATAAATGGAAAGATTACAATTCAGGGTAATAAGAAAGATGTGTTAACAGAAGAAAATATTAAAAAAATTTTTAATGTAGAATCAACTGTTTTCTTTTCTAATGAAAAAGATGTTGCCAATATTTTAATTCAACCCGTAAATAAATATTAGTATAAAAGTGAAATTAAAAATTCAATATCCCTCGATTATTCTATCATCTATTATTACAAATTTAGGGATATTCGTACTTGTCACATTCATTAAATATAAAATTAACGGGCTATCCTTACTTGATTACAGAATCGATTACATCGGGAATGTCCTAAACATAATAATATCAGTAGGAGTTATCTCGGGATTTATTGTCCTCGGTTTGAAGAAGAAACAGATTGAAAAAGGGAGACTGAATTTTCTTCTTATAGTTCAAATACTATCTCTAATTTCTCTTATAGTATCTATTGTTCTGTTCGATTTTATTAAACTTGCAACAAATGAATACTTGTTCTCATTTCCTATAAAAAAAGTCTATACCGGTTTTTTAATGATCATTTCATTATTTCTACAAATCTATTCACTACTTTATTCATGGGGTTTAATTTTAGGTCTTGAAAAATTATTTGAAATAAGAACTCTTGTTAGATCTATATCTACCATTTTAATTCTTGTCCTGTTCTCTATATTTTTCGTCTGGAATGTAAATAACTATAATAATAAAAATGATTATCAATATGACTATGGATTAATACCCGGAGCAGCTGTTTGGAAAAAAGACAAACCAAGTCCAATTTTTGAAGGAAGAATTAGAAAATCATTAGAACTCTACCGGCAAGGGTTTATAAAAAAAATAATTCTTACCGGAGGTAATGCACCGGGTGAATTAAGCGAAGCAGAAGTGGCTTATAAGTATCTTACAAATCTTGGTGTTGATTATAAAAATCTGATAGTTGAACAATTAACATCGACTACAACGGAACAAATAAAATACCTTCGCAATAACCATATCGATTTTGTTTCTAGTTCAAGAATATTAATTATTTCCGACGATTTTCATCTTTCAAGAATTCTACAGATATGCAGATTTTTTAATATCGAAGCAAAAGGAATATCCACAGACTATAAATTAACGTTTGAAAAAACGATTTTTTATAGAACCCGAGAAAGCATTGCTTTACTTTTATTTTGGTTTTTTGCTATTTAGCACCATTTAATTTATAAATATTGGGAGAGAAGAATGCTCTACTTCGAAGCGATGGAAAAATATGGACACGAACAAGTTGTTCTTTGTAATAATAAGGAATCGGGTCTGCGGGCAATTATTGCAATTCACGATACTACATTAGGACCAGCTTTAGGCGGAACCAGAATGTGGAATTATAAATCATTTGACGATGCGCTGAATGATGTTCTGCGGCTATCACGTGGTATGACGTATAAAGCTTCAGTTGCCGGATTAAATTTGGGCGGTGGTAAAGCTGTTATTATAGGAGATTCCGCTTCACAAAAAAATGAATTGTTATTCAGAACTTTCGGGAAATTTGTTGATGGATTAGGTGGAAGATATATTACCGCCGAAGATGTTGGAACCGATGTTAAAGACATGGAATACGTTAGGATGGAAACAAAATATGTTACCGGAATTTCAAAAGCTCTTGGTGGAAGCGGAGATCCTTCTCCGGTTACTGCATACGGTGTTTATGTTGGAATGAAAGCATGTGCCCAGGAAAAATGGGGCAACGACTCCTTGCGTGGAAGAAAAATTGCTGTTCAAGGTGCAGGTCAGGTTGCACGTTATCTTTGCGAACATCTTTATAGCGAAGGTGCCGAAATTTACATAACTGACTTAGTTGATGACAAAGTAAAGCGGGTGCTTGAGACTATTAAAGCACATATAGTTAAGCCCGATGAAATTTATGATATTGATGCCGATATCTTTTCGCCAAATGCTCTTGGTGCCGTAATAAATGATAAGACTATTCCCAAATTCAAATTCCAAATTATTGCCGGTGGTGCTAATAATCAGCTTGAGGATGAAGATAAACACGGTAAGATGCTAATAGAAAAAGAAATTTTGTATGCACCAGATTATGTTATAAATGCCGGCGGCTTAATTAATGTTGCTAATGAACTCGAAGGTTACCGTCAGGATCGGGCAATGAAACAAGCCGAAGCAATTTATGATATTGTTAAAAGAGTTATTAAAATTGCCAAAGAACAAAATATTCCCACACATCTGGCTTCTAATACTCTTGCGGAAGAAAGATTAAGCCAGATTGGTGGAATAAGAAAAATATTCTCCTCTCATTCAGGTTCGTATGGAAGAATTGGGGAGTTGATGAAACATTAATTTCGGAATTGTAAAGCCAATCTTAAATATTTAACAGAAAATTATAAGCAAACAGAAATTTGATAATATTGTTGCTCAATTACTCGCTAATATTTAGGCGGCTGATACAGAATTTTTTAATATTATTTTTTTAATAAATATTTAATTAAGGTTTCTTTTTAACAGTTAACATTATAGATTTATCAGTAAGATTTTCCAGGGTTCTTAAACACGATGATAAAGAAGTCAAATAGACGTATTCTAAGAGAGAAAGTACTTCAAGTTCTTTACGCATATGAATTGAATGGTGAAGGATTAACCAATCTAACTAACGGAATTTTATCCGATCTATCTTCCATTCCCGATATTGATTTTGCAAAAAAGCTTATCGATTCTGTAGTAGCAAATACAAAAGACCTCGACATGAATATTCAGGAAAAAGTATCGAACTGGGAAATGGACAGAATAGCATTGATAGATAGGATTCTTCTTCGAATCGGAATCTCTGAATTAATGAATTTCCCTGATATTCCGCCTAAAGTAACTATAAACGAAGTAATCGAAATCGCAAAAGATTATTCTACTTCTAATAGTAACAAATTCATTAATGGAATACTTGATGCGGTATTATCCGATCTCAAAAAATCCGGCAAACTAATTAAAACCGGAAGAGGACTTATTGACCAAACCCTTGCAAAAAAAATCCATTAAGTTCGCAGATCGGGAAAGATTTCGAATTTTTGTCTGGACTCTTTTCGATTTTGCAAATACATCATATTCAATTGTAGTTGTAACATTTCTATTCGCAGTATATTTCAAACAAACTATCGCATCCGGAAAACCGATTGGTGATTTTTATTGGAGTATCGGAACAAGCGTCTCGATGCTAATAACGGCAATAATTTCACCCATACTCGGTGCTATTGCAGATTATTCTGCCGGTAAAAAAAGATTTCTTTTGTTTTTTACTCTCCTCTGTATTATAAGTACTGCCTTATTGTTTTTTTTAAACCAGGGTGATGTAGTAACAGCTCTTATTCTTTTCATAGTTGCCAATGTAGGATTCGAAGCTGGACTTGTTTTTTATGATTCATTCTTACCTGAAATTACATCACCAAAAAATTATGGACGTGTGAGCGGTTATGGATTCGCAATGGGTTATCTTGGTTCTCTAACTACTTTAGCAGTTGTGTACCCGTTTATTAATCAGAACATGATTAAGGAAACTTTCCCTGTCTCTGCGTTAATATTTTTACTATTCGCAATTCCAATATTCATCTTTCTAAAAGATACAAGAAAAGAAGTAACTAGGGATATGTCTTATCTAAAAATAGGTTTCAATAGGGTTTTGAATACAGTCACACATTTAAGAAATTACAAAAATCTGGCTCTATTTTTACTCTCCTATTTTTTCTTTATTGAAGGTGTTAATACAGTAATATTTTTTTCCGGTAATTATGCAAGCACTACTTTGAATTTTTCAATGGGTGAATTGATCGTCTTCTTTATTATTGTTCAAACCACTGCAATTGTTGGTTCACTACTCTTTGGAATTCTTGCAGATGCTTATGGGCAGAAGAAATCCTTAGTATTTTCTTTACTTATCTGGATATTTACTATTGTGTTTGCATTTATTACTAGTAGTGAAAATAATCCTTTTGTTAAGGGAATATCAGGGCTGCTTTCTATACCTGCTCCAGATTTGGTAAGATATTCTTTTTATGGAGTTGGATTATTAGCCGGCAGTGTTATGGGTGCTACTCAATCCACCAGTAGAAGTTTGATGTCCAGACTTACTCCATTTGATAAGAAGACTGAATTTTTTGGTTTCTATTCTTTTTTTGGAAAAAGTTCTGCAATCCTTGGTCCTTTAGTATTTGGTTTTGTTAGTTATCTAACGGGTCAACAGAGAATTGCAATACTTACTATTTGTATTTTCTTTGTAGTTGGATTAATAATTTTGACAAAGGTGAATGAACCAAAAGATATAAAAGAAACAGCTACTTAAATTTACTTTTGTACGATAGTTTTAATAAGTATAAAATTCCAATAATTGATAAACCCAGCCAGATTAATCCCCAAATTGCTTGATGAATTCCGGTTAGTTCAGCTAACATCGAGGCATCTGAATATGAATTTGTTGAATCGAAGATATCCTGTTTAATATCTATTAAAATATAGATGCAACTTATAATTCCTAATGCTTTTAAGATGATACTCGAAATTATTTTTGGTGTTTTGTAAACAATTACTAATAATAATATTAATACCAATGTTGTGATTAAAATAAGGAGTTCATTTTTTGAAGAATTGATTAAAAATATAATTATGATTCCGCTAATTATTGGCAAAACAATATGACTGAATTTTTTATTAATGGAAGAATAAAACAAAAGCATACCGAATAAAAGACTACCAAAATAACCTGAAGATGCAATAATGATGGAATTTCCGTCCTCTATTTTGCAGATACCGCTTAAATCTAATGCGATGTTTAATTCCACTACTTTACCACCTGTTAGTATTGCAGCTATACCGTGACTTATTTCATGTAAAAGAACTACCATAATTTTAATTGGATAGATTATGTATGTTTCCCACAGAATTATTGATGCAATAATAATAGTGATTAAAATAATAAGCTCAAGAAGTTGACTCTGCTTTTTTGTATTACTCATATCCTCTTAGATATTTTCAAAAGTTAAAATAAAGAAAAAGTTGTTGATTTAGAGTAAAGTCGTTAATAATTTTGTATTAGTGCGGGTGTAACTCAGTTGGTAGAGTGGCAGCTTCCCAAGCTTCAAGTCGCGGGTTCGAGTCCCGTCACCCGCTCTAAAATATTTCTAATATAGTTTGAAAATTTTGGATAATTGTTCTATACTTGTGACGCAAAATTTTGATCTTTATTTATTGGGAGCTTAGCTCAGCTGGTTCAGAGCATCTGCCTTACAAGCAGAGGGTCATTGGTTCGAATCCATTAGCTCCCACAACAACCCGATATTACATATCGGGTTTTGTATTTTAAAGAGCTATGTAATTAATACTCATTATTCTTAGTAAGTATTT
>JBBIHP010000037.1:0-24222 GCA_037446915.1 Ignavibacteria bacterium | reverse complement strand
CATTTCAAATTGTTAATGAGACAATTCCCAAACCGGTGGTAGCAGAGGATAACCAAAATGTTCAATGATATTTCATTTGCTTATCCGTGGGTTTTGTATTTGTTAATTTTATTGCCGGTTCTCTTTTATTATTTCTGGAGAAAAAGGGACCGGCTTACACCCAATATAACTTTTACTTCCTTACAAATTTTTAGTGATGTGCCAAAAAGTTTGAGAGAAAAATTGATCCATTTACCGGTAATATTAAGAGTTATTGCTATAGCTCTTCTTATTATTGCACTGGCTCGACCTCAAACATTTTCCAGCGGTGAAAATATTTACACCGAGGGAATTGATATTGCTATGGTTCTTGATATCTCCGGTAGTATGCTTGCAGAAGATTTTAAACCGAACCGCCTTGAAGCTGCTAAAAAAGTTATTGATGATTTTATTAAAGGAAGAACCAACGATAAAATTGGTCTTGTAATTTTTTCCGGTGAAAGTTTTACTCAATGCCCATTAACAATTGATTACTCTGTTCTGCGTAATCTTCTTAAAGAAATTTACAGCGGAATGATTCAGGATGGAACCGCTATTGGTAATGCTATTGCAAATGGAGTGAACCGTTTGAAAGACAGCAAATCTAAAAGCAAGGTATTAATTCTATTAACGGACGGTGTTAACAACGCTGGTGAAATTGACCCTGTTACGGCGGCACAAATTGCTCAACAGTTTGGTATAAGAATCTACACAGTTGGAGTTGGAACAATGGGTGAAGCTCCGTATCCGTTTCAAACTCCGTTTGGTAAAAGGTATCAAATGGTTCCGGTAGAGATTGATGAATCGTTGCTAAAACAGATTTCGAATATAACCGGCGGAAAATATTTCAGAGCTACCAATAACAGAAAGCTGATTGAAATTTATGAAGAGATTGACAGGTTGGAGAAAACGAGAGTTGAGATCACTTCCTACCGTCATGCAAAAGAACTCTACTTTAATTGGGCATTTGCCGGGTTCTTAATTTTATTACTGGAATTCGGTTTATCGAGAACTTATTTGAAAAAATTACCATAATGGAATAAATAGATTTTTCTAATCATAAATGATTTCGAAATAAAAAATATATGATTCGTTTTGCAAATATAGAATTTATTTATGCGTTGATTTTAATTCCGGTTCTAATTGCATTTTTCTGGTACACATCAACCAGGCATAGCAAAATGTTAGAAAAATTCGCCGGAACTAAACTGCATAATATTCTCTTTCCGTTGCGAAGTAAATTCAAATCGAATTTTAAATTCGGTATGTATCTATTCGGAATTACTTTACTTCTCATTGCTCTGGCTAATCCTCAGGTAGGTACAAGGATAGAAGAGGCTAAGCAAGTAGGAATTGATGTTTACATTTTATTGGACGTCTCTAAAAGTATGCTTGCAGAAGATATTAAACCAAGCCGGCTTGAAAAAGCTAAATTCGAAATCTCAAAATTAATTCAACGTTTAAAAGGTGATCGTATCGGTCTAATTGTTTTTGCCGGACAAGCTTATGTACAGATTCCAATTACATCGGATTACGCAGCGGCAAATCTCTTTCTATCCGCGGTTGATATTTCTTCTGTTCCTCAACCCGGAACTGCAATAGGTCCCGCATTAGAACTTGCATTAAAATCATTCAGATATGATGACGGGACAAAGAAAGCTATTGTACTTATTACTGATGGGGAAGACCATGAAGGTGAAATTGATGAGGCGGTTTCGGATGCTAATTCTAAGGATGTTGTAATATATGCTATCGGCCTCGGATCGCCTACAGGAGTTCCAATTCCTATTTATAGTCAAGCCGGTGTTCAATCAGGATACAAGAAAGACAACCAGGGAAATATTGTACTTACTAAACTTGATGAGGCTACATTAAAATCGATTACTGAAAAAGGGAATGGAAAATATTACCGTGGCTCTAATACCGAAGACGAACTTGAAGCAATTTATAACGACCTTTCTAAAATTGAACAATCGGAATATGGTTCTAAAAAAATTACTGAGTATGAAGACCGTTTTTACTATTTTCTTTTGCCGGCTATTTTGATTCTATTAATTGACTTTTTTGTTTCGTCAAATAAATCTAAGTTATTTATGCGATTCGAAAAATTGAGAGAGGTGGAACAATAATGAATAAATTTGTATTGATTATTCTACTCATTATTTCTGTTTTCTCATCAAACTTTGCGCAAAGCAAAAGAAGTTTAATTAACGATGGAGTAGAACTATATAAAAACAATAAATATTCTGATGCCGAAGTTAATTTTAAGAAAGGTCTTGAAAAAGATGCTGAATTGTTTCATGGACACTTTAATTTAGGAGATGCTTATTATAAACAGGGAAGGTATGATGAGGCAATTCAATCATTTAAAAACTCGCTTGCTCTTACGGAAAATAAAAATGACAAAGCCAAAATTTATCATAATATCGGCAACTCGTTCCTTAAATCCCAGAAGTTTCCTGAAAGCATAGAAGCTTATAAGAATTCGCTTAAACTTAATCCGGATGACCTTGAGACAAAGTATAATCTCTCCTATGCTTTAAACATGATGAAACAGGATCAGAATAAACAACAGCAGCAACAGAATAAAGACAATAAGGATCAGAATAAGGATCAGCAACAGCAGCAAAATCAAAATCAAAACGATCAGAATAAAAACCAGGATAAGCAGAATCAGGATCAACAGAAGCAGCAACAGCCAAAAAACGAAATTTCTAAAAATGATGCCGAGAGAATTCTTGAAGCATTAAAAAATAATGAACGAGATTTACAGAAAAAATTAAGACAGAATAAAGGTCAACCTGTTGTTAGAGAAAAGGACTGGTGAAACCTTAGACTTAGTAAAGACTGCAAAGTGTAGAGTTAAATAAGTAGAATTGGAAATCTCAATATCTATCTTGATAATGAAATTATTCTAAAGTGATATATGAATAGTAAAAGCAAAATAAAATTTCTAACAATCGTTTTATTAATTGTAATTGGATTGGTCGGAAATTCATTTGCACAGGAATTCAACGCAAGTGTTGATAGAACTGTGGTTGGTCAATACGATCGGTTTCAGGTTTATTTTACTTTTAATGGTAGCGATGTTAATAACGTCCGCGATTTTAGACCACCTAACTTTTCAGGATTCAGAGTTCTATCAGGACCAAATCAATCTACAAGTATGCAGATAATCAATGGAAAGGTTTCGGCGTCCTTATCATTTGTTTATATTTTGCAGCCAACCAATGTAGGTGATTTCTCAATCGGTCAGGCATCTGTTGAATTTTCCGGAAAGACTTATAAAACTAATCCGTTAAATATAAAAGTAGAGAAGGGAACGCCTCAGCAGCAGCAGCAAAGTAATGGCGGTTATACTGATGAAGAACTTTCTAAAAATGTTTTTATTGTTGCCGAATCTAATAAGAGCCGTGTTTATTTGGGTGAGCAATTAACCGTTACATATAAGCTCTATACCAAATTAAATATTTCATCACCTCAAATTACAAAGCTCCCTCAGTATCAGGGTTTCTGGGCTGTAGAAGTCGATCCTGCTCAAACAATTACTTTCGATATTGGAATGTATAAAGGTGAGCGTTACAGAGTTGCAACAATTAAAAAAGTTGCATTGTTTCCAACTAAAACCGGTCAGCTTAGTGTAACTCCTTTTGAATTGAATATTCCTGTAATAGTTAAGAAGAAAAGAACCGGTAACGATATATTTGATGAATTCTTCAACGATTCATTTTTCGGTAGAACAGAAACAGTTGACTACCTTGCTAAATCAAACACACTAAAAATAGATGTTGAACAATTACCTTCGTCAGGAACACCATCATCTTATAATGGTGCCGTAGGTAATTTCAATTTCAAAGCAGAAATTGATAAGAATAAGGTTGTTACGAACGAAAGCATTATGCTTAGATTAACTCTCGCGGGAAGTGGAAATATACAATTGTTGAAAGCACCCGAACCGCAATTACCTTCGGGTATAGATAAATACGATCCTAAAGTTTATGATAATGTTAATAAAGGCTCAATTGTCTCCGGACAGAAAATTATTGAATACTTAATTGTACCGAGAGTTGCCGGTGATAAAGAAATCCCACCTATGGAATTTTCTTATTTCAATCCGGAACAAAGAAGGTATATTACATTAACTTCTCCTTCTTTCAAAATAAATGTTGTGAAGGGAGAAGGACAATACGAACCACTTGCCGGAAATTATTCAAAGTCGGATGTTAGACTGTTGAATGAAGATATTAGGTTTATCAAAACTTCAGATTTTAATTTAAGACCTCGACAGGAAAACTCGGTAATTAAAACTTGGTTCTGGTTATCATTGGTTTTACCTGTAATATTTTTGTTGACGGCTATAAATTATAGAAAGAGACAGGAAAAACTTTACGGTAACTTGCAGTTGTTGAAATTTCAGAAAGCTGAAAAAGCAGCACGTCAAAGATTAAAATTAGCAAAGCGTGCATTGGATCAAAGCAATATTTCGGAATTTTATTCAGAACTATCCCAGGCGCTTTACGGATACCTTGAAGATAAACTTAGTATTCAAAAATCTGAATTCACTCTCGAAAGCGCTTTGGAGAGACTTAGCAAAAAGAATGTAAACGAAAATTTAATTTCAAGGGTAAGAGAAATAGCAGGAAAATGTGAATTTGTTCGCTTTGCACCTCAGGGTGAAACATCTGCATCGGCGACTGAAATCTATAATGAAGCTGTTAAGCTGATTGTTGAAGTTGATTCCTCTCTGGAGAAGAAACGATGAAAAAAATAATAAGTTATTTAGGGAATTCCTCTTGCCGGTTAGTTACTATATACCGTCTTCTATTTGTTGCTGTTTCATTTTTAGTCTTATCGCCAGATCTCTTTGCACAATCGCCTGATGAATTGATTAAGGAAGCCAATAAATTATATCAGGAACAACAGTTCGATGAAGCAATATTAACATATAAAAAAATTCTATCTCAAGGGTATGAGAGTTCATCCCTGTATTATAATCTTGGCAACGCATATTTCAAAGCGGGTAACTTAGGAAGTGCAATTTTGAATTATGAAAAGGGACTTAAATTATCTCCCGGCGACGATGATATCTCGTATAATTTAAGAATTGCCAATGCAAGGACTGTTGATAAAATTTCTGAGCTGCCCCAACTTTTTATTGTTGAATGGTGGAATTTATTAATCACTTCTTTTTCAACATCGGGCTGGGCTTTAATTACTGTTCTGATATTCTGGATTTTACTTGGATCTATAGGAGCATTTTACTTTGCCAAAAGAGCAAAAATTCAGAGGGTTTCATTAATGGTCGGGTCTTTATCCTTGGCAGTTTTTATAATTGTTGTTGTCATTTTAATATCCCGATACAATCACGAAGCCGTTACAAATTATGGAATTCTTACAGAGGAAATTTATTCGGTTAAAGGAGCACCGGATTATAAGAGCGGCGACATTTTTGTAATTCACGAAGGAATTAAATTTACTGTTGAAGATCAGGTTAACGAATGGTATAAAATTCGTCTTGCTGATGGCAAAGTTGGATGGATTCCTAAAAATGTTTTTGGATTAATATAATTCCCGGAACAAATTTATAACAAAGAGTATTGAACCAGACTAAAGCAAAAAAATATAATAACATTAAACTTACCATCGGAATCTCTAAAGGTATTCTCTCCTTCATTTTAGTATTTGTATTTGTTTACTTTAATTATAGTTCTGGGCTCGAGACATACATCCGTTCCTTATTCGCAAATGATTATTTAGTTCTTCTTCTCTATGTGTTAACACTCGGTTTTATTTCATCAATATTATTCTTCCCGGTAAATTATTTTGTTGAATTTTACCTCGAACATAAATATCAATTATCAAATCAAACATTCTGGAAATGGATACTGGAGAACATAAAAGAAGCGATTGTTGGAATGGTTATTGGCATTCCTATTTTACTTATCTTCTATTATGTGCTAAATGTTTTCGGCGCAAATTGGTGGCTGCCGTTTTCAATTCTTTTATTTCTTATTTCAGTATTTCTTGCCAGAATATTACCACTAATCATTCTGCCAATATTTTATAAAGTTACTCCTGTTGAGGATGAGGAATTAAAGAATAGAATTCTTGAACTAAGTAAGGATGCCGGGCTTAAAGTAGAGAATGTATTCAAATTTAATATGAGCAAGAATACTAAAAAGGCAAATGCTGCATTCACCGGATTGGGTAAATCCAAAAGAATTTTGCTGGGGGACACACTTCTTGAAAGTTTTTCTTACGATGAAATTGAAACAGTTATTGCTCACGAGCTGGGTCATTATAGAAAGAAGCATATCATTAAAAATATTACGATAAGTACTATAACAAGCTTTGCAACATTTTATTTGATCTCAATCCTTTATTCTGTTTCACTTCCATTTTTCAATTTCGAGTCTATAACAAGAATTGCCGCTTTACCATTATTGGCATTATGGGGAACATTAATAAGTTTAATAATAACCCCGATTTCAAATTTTATTTCGCGGAGATTTGAATATGAAGCTGACAGATATGCAATAGAGACAACGAATAAAAAGGAAGCTTTTATTAATACACTCGAAAAATTGACCGACCAAAATCTTGCCGATAGAGAACCCCATCCATTAATTGAATGGTTCTTTTATAGTCATCCCTCCATTAAAAATCGTATTGATGCTCTCCAGAATATCAGATAGAAGTTTTATTAATTATATTTATCATTATATTTCGAAAGTAGAAAGAGGAAAGTCGAACTGCTGATGCTAAACAGGTTAAAAATTATTACAATATTCCTTTTGACCATTGCCATTTCAGGTTGCTCATTCGATTCACCCGCACCCACTCAATCTACTTCTACGCCAACAACACCATCATCACCATCAGATCGTAATACACCAAATTCACCAACACCATCAGAAGGAGCGACAAACCAACTTCTATTTGTTACGCTTAAATGGGAATGTGATAATGCCTCCGAATACGATGTCTATCTGGGGGAATCAAATCCACCATTAATCAGATATACGACCACGCAAAATAAATCTTATACTACGCCTCCGCTCAAGTATAATACAAAGTATTACTGGCGTGTAGTTGCAAAAGGAACTGACGGGGTTACCCGTTCCGGACCGGTCTGGAGCTTTTCAACTCTTCCTTCAACACTTTCAACTGTAAACGGGTATGCATTAAAATTATACCGGACAGAAACAAAATTACCGAATACTGTTGAATTAGTGTTTCAGGTGCTTGATTTAAATGGAAGCGGTGTCACCAATCTTCAGCTTTCGGACTTTGAAGTTTTTGAAGACGAACTTCCGTTATCTATTTCGGAATCTGGATTGAATATTGTTAAGCGTGCAACAACTCCTTATAAAATGAAGACAGTATTAATGCTCGATAACAGCACGAGTCTTGAAAATGATCTCAATACAATCCGTAATTCTGCAAAACAAATTGTTCATGGAATGAGGCCAAATCAATTTGCTTCACTTTATCAGTTTTCAGATAAACCGGTTTTACTTTGGGATTTTACATTAGATATTGACTGGCTGAAAAACTTAATTGATAATAATTATAAACTTGGAGTAAGAAGCACAGATTTTTACGGTGCAATGAAATTCGGTGCCGGAAGATGGGTTGATGTTGTATCTATGGATAGCGTTGTTCAGGGTTGTCTTGTAGTAATTTCTGATGGCGAGGATACTCAGGGTTCTACTTCGCTTGCACAGGGACTTAATGCGGTTCATAATAAGTTAGTTTATTCAATCGCACTTGGACCGGCTCTACAACCGGAAATTATGAATGCATTTAGCACAGGAGGAAGTTTTAAACCCGGTCAGGAAAACGAAATAATTAAAAGATTTATTGAGATGGAAAATTCCATTGTTAAGATTGCCAATAGTTTTTATGTCCTTACTTATAGCAGTCCTAAAAGGGGGAACAAGGATCATTCGTTAAAAGTGAGAATAAAAAATAATCCTTATCAGGGAAGCGAGTCTTTTATTTCCACCAAATTTAACAGTGCCGGATTCAATTAATATTTATTAGGAATTGAAATGTCTGTTTCGATTGACGAAGTAAAATACATTGCTAATTTAGCTAAACTAAATTTTGACGAAAAAGAACTGGAAGGATTCACAAATCAGTTTAACGGTATATTAGCATTCTTCGAAAAACTGAATGAACTGGATACCGAGAATGTTGAACCTTTATCTCATCCGATACCAAATGAAAATGTCTTTAGGGATGACAAGCTTGTTCAGTCTATTGATCGTGAAGACGCCCTTAAAAATTCACCTAACAGTTCGGATGAATTTTTCATAGTACCTAAAGTAATCAGTCAATAATTTCTCCATTAGATTCAGAAATGATTATAGGAATAATACCGGCACGATTCGCATCAACCCGCTTAATGGGAAAACCGCTGGCAGATATTGGCGGCAAACCAATGATTCAACACACTTATCAGAATGCTAAAAAATCCAAATTGCTGGACAAAGTTATTATTGCTGTAGATGACGACCGGCTCTATAAAGTTGCTAAAAGTTTTGGCGCAGAAGTGTATATGACTCCGCAAGAAGTTGCTACCGGTTCTGACCGGATTGCTATTGTTGCAGAAAAAATTCCTGATGCAGCTATAATCGTTAATATTCAGGGCGATGAACCTTTTATAAAAGGTAAAATGATTGATGAAGCTATTGAACCGCTTCTCTTTGATAAAAAGGTTAGTGTTTCTACACTTGCTAAAAGAATTAAAAGTGTTGAAGAAATGAAATCTCCGTCGGTCGTTAAAGTTGTTTTTGATTATAATAATTTTGCAATGTATTTCTCGCGTTCACCAATTCCATTTGCACGCGATGCAAGAACTAATCTTCAGAGGATTGAAAACGCAGAAATGTATAAACATATTGGTCTCTATGTATATCGAAAAGATGCCCTTCTAAAATTTACCGCATCCAAGCCGACCGACTTGGAACATGTAGAAAAATTAGAGCAGCTTAGATTTCTTGAATATGGTTTTAAGATGAAAATAGTTGTCACCGAAATTGAGAGTCTATCTGTTGATACACCGGCAGATCTTGAAATAGCACGTAAATACTATGAAAAGGTAATGAAATCATCGGATAGATCCCGTAAATAGATCTATCTATCCGGCTCATATTTAAATTCCAGAATCATGTATCTTTTATCTTACCTCCGGCATCAATTGTATTTGGGCTAAACTGATATTATTTTTGAACTGGTAAGAAAATATTTTTTAATTAACAGGAAAGTTATGGAACATAAAATAAGGGTATTAGTAGCAAAAGCCGGATTAGATGGTCACGATAGAGGTGCAAAAGTTGTTGCGGCTGCTTTAAGAGATGCTGGAATGGAAGTAATTTACACTGGTTTGCGCCAAACTCCGGAAATGATAGTTGAAGCTGCTATTCAAGAGGATGTTGATGCTATTGGGATTAGTATTTTATCCGGTGCACATATGACAATCTTTCCACGCATTTTAAATTTGATGAAAGAAAAAAAGGTTGATGACATTTTACTTTTTGGCGGTGGAATAATTCCTGAAGACGATCTTAACAAATTAAAAGAACTGGGTGTTGGAGAACTCTTTACTCCGGGTACATCTACAACAGATATTGTTAAATTCTTAAAAGAATGGGTTGTAAATCATCCAAAGAAATAAACACTTATTAAGATGGAAAAAGACCCCCATTCGGGGGTTTTTTGTTAATTATCATTATTGTTTTAATAAACCGATTCTTTCTTTATTTTTGAATTATATTAAATGGATTTTTGATGTCGTACAACAACCGTATCAGAATCATATTTCTTGATATGATGCGAGCACTTGCTGTTCTAATGATGGTTCAAGGGCATACAATAGATACATTTCTTGCCGATGAATTCCGCACATTGGATTCTTCAATTTTCGGTATGTGGTTTACCATAAGAGGTTTTACAGCACCAATTTTTATGTTTACATCCGGAGTTGCATTTACTTTTTTACTCTTCTCTCACAATGAACCTTTTTTTTACAATCCAAGAGTTAAAAAAGGAATTAAAAGATTTATTATTCTTCTACTTATTGGATATTTACTAAGATATCCAACATATACAGTTTTTGATTTTAGTGTGGTCAGGCAGGATCAGTGGATGGGATTTTTCACAGTCGATGCATTACATTTAATCGGTTTTGGACTGTTATTCATTTTGATACTTTCATTTCTATCTGAAAAACTAAAAATAAGTAACCAGCTGATATTTGCATTAGGTGCATTATTTTTCTTCGGTTTATTTTCAATTACAGAAAAAGTTAATTGGGCAAACTATATTCCCATTCCTTTTGCAGCTTACCTTTATCATGGAACAGGGTCATTTTTCCCTTTATTCCCATGGGCAGGGTATGTTCTAAGCGGGGCTTTTTTAGGGAGCTATCTTGCTCATAATCCAGTTTCATTTACTACTGTTAAGTTCTCTAAACGTTTACTTATTATTGGATTGGCGTTTCTTACTCTTTCGCGTATTGTGGAATTTCTTGAATATTTATTATACAATAGGGAAGAATTCTGGACTGATAACCTGTATGTAATTACGATGAGATTAGGGTGGGTAATTTTATTAAACAGCTTAATGTCTTATGTTGCGTTAAAATTAAAATCCATTCCGGAATTTGTTAAACAGGTAGGAAGACATACACTTCTTGTTTATGCCGTTCATGTTATTATTTTATATGGAAGTGCCTGGATTCCCGGACTTAGTTATATTTTTTCAAGGAGAATGGATCTCTACACTTCACTTATATCTGCAATTATTATGGTAATATTAATGGCATTAATGGTAATGGGATTGGAGAGATATAAGTTGATCAAAAAAAATAAATTTACAGCTACAGAAATTTAGTAAGGGAAAATTTGAAAAAAAGATCAGATAATTTAGATCCGGTTGCCGCAGAAGAAGAAAAGAAAATTGAGCAATCAATCCGCCCAAAAACATTTTCTGAATTTACAGGTCAATCAAAAATTACGGACAATCTTAAAGTTTTTATTGGCGCTGCAAAGAAAAGAAAAGATAGTTTAGATCATGTTTTACTAACCGGACCTCCCGGACTTGGAAAAACTACTCTTGCGCATATTATTGCAAATGAACTCGGTGTAAAAATTAAAGTTTCATCAGGACCCGTTTTAGAAAAGCCCGGTGACTTAGCTGGCATCTTAACTAACCTCGAAGAAAAATCAGTGCTGTTTATTGACGAAATTCACCGGTTGAGTCCCGTTGTTGAAGAGTATCTTTATTCTGCAATGGAGGATTACAAACTTGATATTATGATTGATAGCGGACCGAGTGCAAGAACAGTTCAAATAAAACTTCCTAAATATACATTGATTGGCGCTACAACGCGTGCCGGTTTATTAACAGCTCCGCTAAGAGACCGGTTTGGTATTAAATCCAGACTCGATTATTATGAATCTGACCTGATTAAAAAAATAATTGATAGATCTGCTAAATTACTCGATATAAAAATCGATGAGGACGCTTCAGTCGAATTAGCAAAGCGGTCGCGCGGAACACCAAGAATTGCAAACAGATTACTTAGAAGAACTCGCGACTTTGCAGACTACGAGAATAAGACCACAATCGACGCTTCAATTACTAAAAAAGCACTTACTGCTTTAGAGGTTGATGAATTTGGTTTGGATGAAATGGATAAAGAAATTATACTTACTATTATCGAAAAATTCAGCGGTGGTCCAGTTGGGCTTAATACATTATCCGTTGCTGTAAATGAAGATGCCGGTACTATTGAAGAAGTTTACGAACCGTTTTTAATTCAACAGGGATTTATTCAAAGAACACCACGAGGAAGAGAAGCAACAGACCTTGCATATACAAGATTTAATAAAAAGCGCGGTAAAATTAAAGACCAGGAAAATTTATTTAATTAGGTGCCTATAATGGTTGAAGTAGGTAAAATAAAAATCGGTAATGGACTTCCATTCATTTTAATTGCAGGTCCATGTGTAATTGAAAATGAAGAAATAACATTTTCTACTGCAGAGCAGATTAAAAAGATTACAGATGAATTAGGTATCCCCTTTGTATTCAAAACAAGTTATAAAAAAGCCAATAGAACAAGCATCAACTCATTCTCAGGGATACAAATGGGAGATGCTATTCAAATACTTAAAAAAGTTAAAGAAGAGCTCGGATTACAAATCCTTACAGATGTTCACACAGAAGATGAAATAAAATTTGTTTCAGAAATTGCCGATATAATTCAAATACCGGCTTTCCTGTGCAGACAGACAGAACTATTAATTGCGGCGGGAAAAACCGGCAAAGTTGTAAATATTAAAAAAGGACAGTTCCTGGCACCCGAGGATATGAAACATGTTGCAGAGAAGATTGAATCTACCGGTAATAAAAAAATTCTTCTTACAGAACGGGGAACTACATTTGGATATCATAACCTTGTAGTTGATATGCGGGGGTTGGAAATAATGAAACAATTTGGTTACCCGGTTATTATGGATGCAACTCATGCTGTTCAAATTCCAGGTCAGGGTGGTGTAAGCGGCGGGGAACGTAAGTTTATTCCCACTATTGCTAAAGCTGCTACCGCTGTTGGTATTGATGGATTATTTCTGGAAGTGCATCCTGAACCAGAAAAAGCTTTAAGCGATTCTGCAAGTCAATTCCCTTTAACTTCATTAAAGGAATTATTAATCACAATTAAAGAAATTGATTCTATTGTAAAGAAATGAAAAACGATCTTTCTGTAATTCTAAAGGAGATTAAACTTTTTTTATTCGATCTGGATGGCGTTCTTGTTCGTAATAAAAATTTAACTGTCCAACAGGTTGAGGAGATTATTCAGGAGATTAAAAAGTTTTCTGAAGAATTATCGTTTTCTGGATTAATGTTCGGAATTGTAACAGCACGTAATCAGGATGAATTAATAACGGAGCTTGGTAAAATTGAAAAAATATTTTTGATATCATCAACACTTGAAAAAGTTCAGGCGGTCGATAAATTACTTAACCGGATTTCACTCAATTATAAAAATGTATTCTATGCCGGTGATGAAGTGCTGGATTTACCTCTGTTAGCTAAAGTCGGTTTATCTGCAGCGCCATCATGGGCTAAAAGAGAGGTTAAAAGATCTGTTAAGTATGTTTTGAAGGGAACAAGTATAAATTCTATTCTTAATGAAATTTTAGTATTAGTAAAGAATGTCCGTAATTGAAAATAAAATTTAGAGGAAACGTGTCGGAAGAAAAAATTCTAACCAAAGGTAAAGAGATAATAAGCATTGAAGGGAATGCTGTATTAAACCTTATTAACAGTATAGATAATGAATTTGTAAAAGCGATTAATGTAATTCTTAATTCGAAAGGGCGAATTGTATTTACCGGTGTAGGTAAATCGGGTATAATTGCCAGAAAAATAGTTGCGACCATGAATTCAACCGGCACAGCATCAATATTTTTACATCCAACAGATGCATTGCATGGCGATCTCGGTATGGTTAGGAAAGATGATATCGTAATTCTGATTTCAAAAAGCGGACATACCGAAGAACTTATTCAACTAATACCTATGCTTAAGAGGATAAACGTAATATTGATTGGAATGCTCGGAGAAATTGATTCGCGATTGGCTAAGGAATGTGACATCGTTCTGAACGTTAGTGTAAAAGAAGAAGCATGTCCATACGATCTTGCACCTACAGCATCAACAACTGCAGCATTAGTAATGGGCGATGCATTAGCTATAACTCTGCTTGAGCTTAAGGGATTTTCAAAAGAGGATTTTGGAATGCTTCATCCGGGTGGAAGTCTGGGTAAAAGACTCTCACTTAAAATTTCGGAAATTATGATTTTAGGCGATGATGTCCCGGTCGTTAATGAGAAGACCTCTATAAAAGATACGATATTCGTAATCACGTCTAAAAGACTTGGTATGACGTGTGTAGTTGATGATAACAGTAAATTATCCGGAATAATCACCGATGGCGACTTAAGAAGATTACTCGAAAAAACTCTTGATATAAAAAATCTTTCTGCCGGCGATGTAATGACTAAAAAACCAAAAACTTTGAATAAGGATTTACTTGCATCATTTGCATTACAGCAGATGGAAAATTACAATATCACATCACTTATCGTTGTTAACGAAAATTATTATCCTGAAGGGGTAGTTCATTTACACGACCTTGTTAAACTGGGACTTCAGACAAGATGAGGTATTTAGCTGCAGTACTTATGATAATTCTGGTCTCCTGTTCCGAAGAGAAAATAAAACCGTTAATTGAAGATGATGGTACGAAAACAGAAATCCCGTCGCATGAAAGCTGGAATTCCAAAATAACTTTTACTAACGAAGGTAGAATTAGAGCCGTCCTTTTTTCCGATCATCTAAAAAAATATGAAATGCAGAAAGTAACTATGCTGGAAGGTGTAAAAATACATTTCTACAATTCTGAACAGAAGGTTACCACGACTTTAACATCTAAACGTGGTAAGGTAGATGATATAACTATGGACATGTATGCAATAGACAGTGTTGTAGCAGTTAACGACAGCGGAACCGTTCTTACTACACAAGAGTTAAAGTGGAAAAATTCTAACGAGAAAATTACTACAGATAAATTTGTATCGATTAGATCATCAAAAGAAATAATTGAAGGATACGGTTTGGAATCCGATCAGCATCTTCACAACTATGTAATTTTTAATGTAACATATTCTGCAACAGTTAACGAAAAGAAGAAATAGTGCGCTTTACAATTACAATATTGATCTCTCTATTTGTTACTTTTTCAGCATTTGCTCAAAAAGAGAGACAGATGATCACGGTTAACGGGGATAGTTTATTCGGTAAAATGATAAATGGTGAAATGGTTAGAGAAGTACATGGTAATGTTGTTATGACCCAGGGTAATGTTAGAATTACATGTCTTAAGGCGATTCAATATTTAGCAAGGAACGAAGCGGAATTGATTGGAAAGGTGGTTGTTAAACAGGATAGCGTAATTATCAATACAGATATTGGTTACTATTACGGAGATACAAAAGTTGCCCACTCAAAATCAGGGATTTCACTTTTCGACGGGCACGTTAATCTTAGTTCTAAAAATGGCTACTATTATTTTGATGAAAAAAGAGCCTTCTTTTATGATAACGTAAAACTTTATGATCAACTTACTAACTTACTATCAGATAGAATGACATATTACAATGAAGAAGATAAAGCAGTTGCTGCCGGTAACGTGGAAGTGAGGGACTCATCATCTATACTCTTTGCTGATAGTCTAACTCACTTTAGAAATACAAAAATTTCTTTTGCTTACAATAATATTTTGATTTACGATCCCAAGAACCGTCTTGCCATATTTGCAGATCGTCTTGAAGATTATAATAATCAGAACTATACTAAAATTTATGAAAATCCTTTCCTTGTTAAAGTTGATACTACTAATAACGGTCAGCTCGATACTCTGGTAATATCATCAAAGCTTATGGAATCTTACGACGACTCAACCAAAAGAGTAGTTGCCACCGACTCGGTTTTGATTGCACGTAAAGATTTTGCATCTATAAATGATATAACAATCCTTTACCGGAATTCGGATTACCTTTATACATATAAACCGGAGAGTGCAACTAAACCACCTGTCATGTGGAATGAAAACACTCAATTAATTGGCGACTCAATTAATGTTTACTTACAAAATAATAAGCTTAAGCGGCTATTGATTAACTCAAACGCATCAATAATTTCTTCAAATGAAAAATATGATTTTAAGTACGACCAGATTTCCGGTAGGAATATCGAAATGATGTTCGGTGAAAATGGACTCGAAAAAACTGAAGTTACAGGAAGTGTCCTGAGTATTTATTATCTTTTCGAAGATGATGAACCGAACGGACTGTTAAAATCCAGTTCCGAAAGAACGGTAATATTTTTTGAGGATAATGCTGTAACAGAAGTTAAATTTTATGGTAACCCGGTAAGTGAGTATCATCCGGAAAATTTGATTGAAGGGAAAGAAAAAGAGTTTACAATTCCTTCCTTCATAATAATTAAAAACAGACCGACAAAAGAATCAATACTTGGTAATAAGGCAAATAAAATTTTTTCTAAATTGAACAAACTGCTATACTATGGAATATAAATCGATCTTAAGAAGTGAAGGATTAAAAAAAGTCTATAAGAAAAGAACAGTTGTAAATAATGTTTCTATTTCTGTTCAACAGGGAGAAGTAGTTGGGCTGCTTGGACCAAATGGCGCAGGTAAAACCACAACATTTTATATGATTGTTGGAATGATAAAACCTCTGGAGGGAAAAGTTTTTCTTGATAACAATGAAATCACTCATGAACCGATGTACAAAAGAGCTAAAAAGGGGATTGGTTATCTTCCACAGGAAGCTTCGATATTCCGCCGATTAACAGTTGAAGATAATATTATGGCAATACTACAAATGCTGGATCTCCCTGATAAAGAGAGGAAAGAGCGTCAGGAAAAATTACTTGAAGAACTTGGAATCGTTAAAGTAAGAAAGACTATGGGTTACCAGCTTAGTGGCGGGGAAAGAAGAAGAACTGAAATTGCCAGAGCCCTTGCAACCGAACCAAAATTTATTCTGCTCGATGAACCGTTTGCGGGTGTGGACCCGATTGCTGTTGAAGATATTATGAACATTGTTGCTAATTTGAAAAACAAAAATATCGGAATACTAATAACCGATCATAACGTTCATGAAACCTTGAGCATTGTTGATAGAGCTTATATTTTAATTAACGGACAGATCTTTAAGGAAGGTACTGCCGATCTACTCGCACAAGATAATGATGTAAGAAAAATGTATTTAGGGGAAAAATTCAGGTTAGACAGATACTCAGAGGATTAAGCAAAAATTAAATATGAAACTATCGATACAGATAATGTGTAAAGAATTATTAAAACTGATTTTTTAATTCGTCTTTTACGGATTAACTTCCTCTGAAAAGTCCATGTAGTGGTTTCATCTCTTTTATAATCACCCTTTTCAATTGACCAGTTATTGAACCCGTTGCTTTTCATGTTGCCTTTCTTAACAATTAACTTCGAAGAAAAAATAGTTTTTTTAATTCTAATATTAAATGATTGATATCACATTGAAGTAACATTAGTAAGCCGGGATAAATTCAATTTATAAAAAAAAATTATCTATTGAATTCTTTAATTATTTTCTGGATTTCATCTTCAGTAATTCCGCTTCCTAATACGCTTTCCTTGGAAGTGCTGCCAGACTTTCTGCTTACATTGCCAAGAGGATTTGTAACCGGGTTACCCGCACGTGCCCTTAACCGTTCTTCAATTTGTTTTGTAAAATTACCATCCTGTTTTGCACCGGATAAACTCAATGAAGTTGGAATATCAAACGACGAAACTGAAACGCCGGGATTAACCGGACGTGTTTCGAATGCCAATGTTTTGACATTCATTAAATGCTTTGCTGAAACATTTTCTGACACAATTGATCCGCCCCAGGTGCCGGGTCCTAAAGTCATTGATGGCATTAACGCCGTTGTATATCCAACCGCACCAACCGATGAAGGTGTATTGACCACTATTCTGAAAGCCGGTTTTTCCAGTGCAAATTTCATAATTACTTCTTTATCGTTGGAGTGAATAACAAGTGTATGGCCAATTCCACCAAATTGTAATAACTCAATACATCTATGGCATCCTTCCAGCCATCCATCAACTGTATAAAATGCGAGCATTGGTGAAAGTTTTTCTATCGATAATGGTTCCTGTTTACCAACAGAAGCACATTCTGCAACCAGTACAGTTGTATTTGGAGGAACTGTAAAACCTGCATAGTTAGCAATCCATGCAGCAGGTTTGCCAACTATATCTGCATTTAATTTTGCCCCTTTAGCAACCGTATTTTCTAATTTTTTCTTTTCTTCGTCATTTACAAAATAACATCCAATTCTCTTAGCTTCTTCAATAACTTTTTCGCGCAAAGGTCTATCAACAATCATTGCCTGTTCTGATGAACACAAAACACCATTATCGAAAGTTGTTCCATAAACTATATCGGCAACAGCTTTCTGATAATTTGCAGTTCTTTCGATAAATGCTGGAACATTACCCGGACCAACGCCATAAGCAGGTTTCCCAGAACTGTAAGCGGCTTTAACCATCGGAGTACTTCCTGTAGCCAGAATTACAGCAATATTTTTATCTTTCATTAAAGCTTCGGTTCCTTCGATGGTTGGTAAGGTCATACATTGAATTAATCCCTTAGGAGCACCGGCTTTTTCCGCAGCTTCAGATAAAACTCTTAATGCTTCTGATGTGCTGTTAATTGATTTTGGATGAGGGCTTGCAACTATTCCGTTTCTACATTTTAATGAGATTATTGCTTTGAACATTGCTGTTGATGTTGGATTTGTTGAAGGTATTAATGCAGCAACAACTCCCATCGGTTCGGCAATTTTTAATATCTTTCCGCCATTTTGAACATCAATTACACCTACAGTTTTTAAATCCTTAATCGATTCCCAAACGTCTCTTGTTCCGAATTGATTCTTTATTACCTTGTCCTGCCATTTTCCAAATCCCGTTTCTTCATGAGCCATTTTAGCAAGTCGCTCCGCTTCTTTATATCCGGCATCAGTCATTGCTTTTACAACTTTATCTACTTGTTCCTGACTGAAGTATTTGAATTCTTGCTGGGCTTCTTTTGCTGTTGCGGCTAAACTGCGTGCTTCTTGAATCGATTGAAGGTCTTTGTCGAAGTTCATTAGGTATTCCGTTCTTTTCGTAGCCAAATATAAAGATAGGGGAATAAAACTTCAATTAAGTAGAAATGTAACAATAGTAATAATTTATTTCTCCAATATTTCTTTCAATACCTGATAGCCTGATTTACTGACCGGAAGCTTAATACTATCATGCAATAATGCATTATAAGTTTCTTTTTCCACTAATTGGATCTGTTTTACATACATAATATTTACTATGTAAGAACGATGAATCCTTATAAATTCTGCCGGATCCAGGTTCTCTTCAAAATATTTCATTGTTTTTTGTTTAAGGAAATTTCCCTTGTCGGAATAGATCATTACATAATCATCCTGGGCTTCAATGTATTTTATTTCATTAACAGGAATTATAAAAATTTTCTGACCGGATTTTATAACAACTCTTTCAAGAAATTCTTCTCTGTTCTCGATATGTTTTAACAAACCTTCAAGTTTTTTATCCGACCCGGATTCATTTTCAATTTGTTTAACTGCTTTATTAATCGCATCGGCAAATCTATCTTCTGAAAAAGGTTTTAACAAATAATCCGTAGCGTTTACTTCAAAAGCTTTAATTGCATATTGATCGAATGCAGTAGTGAAAATAATTACAGGTGGGTTATCAATAATTTCGAGCATTTCGAACCCGGTTAACTTTGGCATCTGTATATCGAGGAAAATAAGATCCGGTTCTTGTTCGCTAATCATTTTAACCGCATCAAAACCGTTTGTACATTCGCCAATTATTTCTATTGATGAATATTTACCCAGATATGTCCTAACTATATCACGGGCAAGCTTTTCATCGTCTATAATTAATGCTTTTATTCTTTGTTCCATGTTTACCTTGGTATAAAAATGTTTACTTTGAAAAGACCATTATTTTTTTCAACAGTTACAAGATTATCCTGATTATAAATTAATTTCATTCTCTGCTGAATATTCTTAATTCCAATTCCTTCACCTCTACGTGGTACTGATTCCGGATCGTAATTATTTTCAACAATAATTTTTAAATATTCCTTTTCCGGACCGCATTTTAATTTAATTACTACCTTATCAAGACTCTCATATACGCCATGTTTAATTGCGTTTTCGAACAATGGCTGTAAAATCATACTCGGAATTTCCATATCCTTGCATTCGGATTCAAGTTCCTCGATAAACTCAAACTTATCCGAGAATCGGACCTTTTCTATATCAAGATATAACTTAGCATTGAAGATTTCTTCAACAAGTTTGCTCTTTTGTTTTTCATTTTTTGAAAGGGTACTTCTAAGAAATGAAGAAAGTTTAATAGTCATTTCCCTTGCCTTATCAGGATTGCTTAACGTAAGTGAGCTTATTGAATTAAGACTATTAAAAATGAAATGCGGGTTAATCTGGTATTTAAGAGATTTCAGTTCAGCTTCTTTAACCAGAGCATTCAGTTCGGATTCCCTGAATAATTTCTGCCGGAAATTATTATAGTAAATTATAACATAATCCACAGCAACAGTAATTGAATAGAAAAAAATTCCGATCATGAAGCGCCATATTCCGGAATTGAATAAGTAGGTTTTGTAGCTTGCATCATCATTAAAAATGTTAATGAGAATATAATAACCGGATAAAACCCAGATTGCAGATGTAATTACTGCGGCTGCCGAATGATTAATGAATATTTTAACCGGTGTATAATTTTCTAGAGTATTATAACTTACCGTGTACCATAAACTTATCCCGAGTAGAAAGTAAAGGGTATTATAAACAATGCTTTCAGTGAATGCCTGTTCAAGCTTTACATCTAACAGGAAAACAATAACTATATTATGTATGAGACTGATAAAAACCCAGATCAAAAGATAAACGGTAAATATTTTTATATTCTTAATAAAAGGATTTCCCATGGTCTTCCAATATTAATAAGTTAATATTTCTCCACCGCCGAATAGTACGGTGCCCTGAATAATTAATACGCCTTCTGTATAATTACTGTTGGGTGTCGAATATCTTTTATCATCAAACCCGCCGAATATAGAAGTGACGTTAACTATCACCTTCCAATTTTTTGGGACAATAATTTCGCATCCGCCGAATACACATGTCAGGTCGAAGTAATTTTCTCCAGCCGCTAACTTTGCATTATACAGGTTCAATTTAACCGATCCGAAGACAGCCGAAATTCTTCCACCCTTAAAATTTTCGGAAGTAATTAAACGGTTGCTGCTATTGAAAACCATCGATTCATCAATTGTATCGCCGTAATAGGAATCCTGGTTTTCAGATTGATCCTTTGTTTCCTGTTTAGACTGCAAGGTAATCGGGAGAGCTTTTTTCCTTGATAAGATTAGAAAACCAATTATGATTAAGAGTATTGGCCAGTAATCCCTGAATCTAAAATGTAAATTAAATGGTGCAAAAGAATTGAGCATTCCAAATGCACCAATTACAATAAAGATAATACCTATAGTGCTGTCGCGTGAATTACTTATTAGCACTAAACCGATAATAACAAATATTGTATGCCAGGAAAAAAGTAATTCGTGCAAATTGAAATCGAAGAACAGAAAATTATCTGCAATCCAGAGAATTCCGATTGCGATTAAAACAATACCGAACCAATCTTTAGATTTTACTTTCATTGTAAACCCCTTTCAATTAATTTTTTATTTCTCCACCACCAAATAAACAGAGACCTTTAACAATAAGTATTCTGTTAATATCATATTCAATATTGGGATCTTTTCTTCGTTTATCACTGAATCCTCCAAAAATTGAAAGAACGTCCGTTTCAACTTTCCAGTTAGAAGGAATGATAAGTGTAGTTCCACCAAATATTGCGGTAATCTCAAGTGAATTTTCACCTTCGGCAAGTTTAGAACCAAATAAGTTTATTTCCGACCCGCCAAAAATTGAAACTGCACTTCCACCTTTAAAATTATCGGTGTTAATTGTTTTGTTTCCTCCGCCGAAAATGCTAACATCTTCTAAAAAATCATTTGATTTTTTTTCACTTGAATTAACTTCTTCTCCATTAAAGTACTTGTTATGAAAGAAAGTTCTACTGCTTCTTTTTTTAAAGAGGATATATGCGCCAATCAAAATAAAAATTAGTGGCCATAATTCTGGTACAAGATTAAATAAACCGATAGCAAGAAATATAATTCCTCCAGTTTTATTATCGGATAAAATAAATAATAGAATTCCGAACAGTATAAAGAAATACTCCCATGTAAAAAATTCAATGGGGAATAAGAAAACATCATAGTTTCTTAGTAGAAAAATAAATCCAATTAAGACAAGCATTATACCTATTACAATAGACGATTTGATTTTATGCATTGCCATGATTGCCTCCTAATTTGTTATTTCTGATTATTCTGACGCAAAGATATTGGATGAGTTCTGAAAAATGAATGGAAAATCGGTGAATGCCGGAAATTTATCGGTGAATGGAGAAATTAAGTCAACGAAAAATCGAGTAACTTGTTAAGATCCAATTTGGCAATCAGTTTATCACTTTTAAGAGTTTCTAATAGTGCTTCTAACGGAAAGATCTTACTATAGTTCAGATAGTATAAAAGTGCATATAAAGAAACATTTTTAGCCGGCACTCTATTTCTGAAATCGAATTTAATTACTTCAGAATTTGTTTCCGGCAATGTTAAACTACTATCGCAAAAAATGATTGCATCTGAAGAACTTCTTATAGTTGAAACAGAATAATCAAGGCCGTCTTTTGAAGTAATGATAATAACGTCAGGGTCTTTAGTACCTGAAAATAAAATTTCATTTGGAGAAACAATAATATCGGATGATGAAAATCCGACCCCAACAGTTACCGGGTAACTCCCTTTTTTAGAAACATTTAATCCGGAACTAACAGTAGCTTTAGCAAAAAATTCTGCTGCCGATTGAACCCCTTCTCCGGCTGATCCGCTTATTAAAATATTTACCGGTGAGTTGATGTCAGAATTATATTTTATTGGAATCTTATCGTAATCATTAAATAAACTTTTTAGATCAGTACGAATTTCAGTTTGATAACTTTCTGATTCCTTATCTACAAAATTTTTTAATTCGAGTCCAGCTTCTTCTACAACATTTTTTAATTTCATACCGGGATTAGCTTTAACACCATAGCTCGGACAAATTTCCATAACCTCAACAAGGGAGAAACCTTTTTTTGTAAATGCTTTTGCAAGGACGTCAGAAAAATCTGTTGTTCCAATAACACGGCTTACAAACGAAGCTCCTACATTTGTAGCGATACTGCAAATATCATAACCAGTTCTTTTAATTCCTTCAGGTGTAGTAGTAGTCTTAAAACCATAAGGTGTAAATTCACTCGGCTGGCCACCGGTCATTCCATAAAGCATGTTATTATGAACAATAACTGTTATGTCGAAATTATTATGTGCCGCATCAATAATATGCTGCATACCGATTGTTGCACCACCGTCTCCAACAAGTGCTATAACTTTTTTCTTCGGGTTATTTTGTGCAGCGGATATACCGGAAGCAAGTGCAACCGATCTGCCGTGTAAACCATGGATTGTATGTGTCTTAAATGATTTATCAATTATTCCATGACAACCGATATCAGTAACAACAATAAGATCGAGAAGAGAATAGTTGTTCTTCTGCAATGCGAGATCGATATTGTTAGCTACTAATGAATGTCCGCATCCTTTACAGTAAGGAAGTTCTCCTTCTTCCAGAAATTTTCTAAACATAATTGCTCACCTGTTTAATAATCGCTGCCGGACTTATCATTTTACCAAACTCTGTAATGCTGATAATGTTTGAATCCGGTTTACTTCCGAAAAGTATTTGTTGATACTGCCCGGTTAAGTTCTCTTCTGCTACAATAATTGTTCTGTAGTTAGATAATATCTCATAATATTTTTGTGGAACAGGCAGGAGAGTTTTAGCTATTAAATGAGAAATTTTCTTGCCGTCGTTCCTAAGATTTATTACAGCTTCCTTAGCTGATTGAGAAGTAATTCCGTAAGAAAGAATAATTGTGGTTGCACCGGGCATCTCATCAAGTTCGTAAAAAGTATAATCTTCTATATTTCTGAAATTCTTGAAATGTAACCGTTTGGAATTATTCATAGCTTCAACTGTGCTGTTCTGAATTATTCCCCTCATATTATGAGTAGAAGCAGTAATTCTAACCTGATGTTTTTCATTACCAATGGGAAGAAATGCCGGTACAAGATTTTTCTCAGGTTTGTAGGATATATAATTTTCATCAGAATTATAAAACTCTCTTTCATACTTTGAGATTGCTGGTAACAGGTTTATATCTATACTCTTCTTTGTCATCATTTCTTCTTTGGATGTAAGGATTACAACTGGTGTTCTATGTTTAACTGCGAACTTAATAGCTTTGGCTGAGATATTCCAGCAATCAAG
>JBBIHP010000036.1:0-24561 GCA_037446915.1 Ignavibacteria bacterium | reverse complement strand
GTTGCCGCCATCAACTCATGGTTTTTATGTGACCCGCATAAAGGTTCGGGAATAATTCTATGAATAATTCGTTGTTGAAGAAGATCCTCGGCAGTAAGTTTTAATGCTTCGGCAGCTTGTTCTTTGTAATCCCAGCTTCTCCACAAAATGCTTGAACAGGATTCCGGACTGATCACAGAGTACCATGTATTCTGAAGCATAAGAATTCTATCGCCAATACCAATACCCAATGCACCGCCGCTTGCACCTTCTCCAATAATTACAATTATGATAGGAACTTTAAGCCGGCTCATCTCGAGGAGATTACGAGCAATTGCTTCTGCCTGACCACGCTGCTCGGCTTCTAAACCCGGGTAAGCACCGGGAGTATCAATTAATGTTACGACAGGTTTACCGAATTTTTCTGCAAGCTTCATTAACCGCAATGCTTTACGGTAACCTTCGGGATTCATCATTCCGAAATTTCTAAACAGGTTCGATTTTGTATCGCGACCTTTCTGCTGACCGATAAACATAACCTTAAACTCATCGAGCTTTGCAAATCCACCAACGACCGCATGATCATCTTTGAATAACCGGTCGCCATGCATCTCGATAAAATTTTCCGTCATCATATAAATATAATCGAGTGTATAAGGGCGTTCAGGGTGACGCGCAAGCTGAACCCTTTGCCATCGGGTAAGATTATCATAAATACTTTTTTTAAGATCGTTAACCTTTTCTTCAAGGGTTTTTATTTCATTAGAAATATCGAGATGACCTTCGTACTTACGCATCTCTTCAATTTTATTTTCCAGCTCGATAATCGGTTTTTCAAAGTCCAGAATATTTTTAGCCATTTTTACTCCGTTCCAAAAAACATTTTAGAAAAAGATCTGCCCAGAATTTCAAAATCGAACCATAAATTTTGATTCTTTGCATAAAAGAGATCGAGATTTTTTATTTCAGCGGTATCATTCCTGTCAACATTTTCAACATACCATAAACCGGTTAATCCGGTTTTTCCAACAAAAAGTTCACCATAATAAGAATTGCTCATTGGCCCAACAAAACTCTTTTCACCCTTAATAACTTTCGGAATACCGAGAATGAATTGAAAGAAATCTCTCTTCTTAGATGTGAACTTTGTGATCAAATATATTAAAGGGTAAACCAAAAGTAAAATTAAGATTAAACTGAAAAAGAAGTCGAATATCTGTTTTGTTATCCGTTGAAAAATTGACGAGATGTTATACTGAACTTTTAAAAGCGGAATGTCATCAAGCATTGTAATAGATGACTTACCAACAAGATAATCTAATTCTTTACCGGCAACCATAAATTCAACATTCTCGCTTTGCGAAATTGAAACAGCAGAAAACATCTGATCGAATGAAATTCCGTCGGAAGAAAAAATTACTTTATCAATTTTCTCATCTAAAATTATTTTTTTAATATTATCCAGCGTACCTAATACTTTATATGTTCCTACCTGGTTGCCAATACTTTTTCTTGTAAGCCCTATAAATCCAATTACCTGATAGAGATTTCTAAAATCGGACTTTAGTTTGGAAGTTAATTCCAGTGCTTTGTTTTCATTACCAACAATAAGGGTTCTGGATTTTTTTGTATCGCTTTCTAATCCGATTCTAAAGAAGACTTTTATGAAAATCCTCCATAATGGAAATGCTAACAATGAAATTAAATAAGTGATAAGAACAACAGCGCGGCTGAATGCAACCTGTTTGAAAAAAAATGTAAGTGAAGATAGAACAATAAAACCATAAAATAGAGAGACCAGAGTTCTTAATGTTGATAGAGATTTCCTTTTATAATTTCCGTTAAAAAGGGAGATAACAATTTGAAGAAGAGCTGGAAGAATATAAACCCATGGCTTACTGAATTCAGGAAAACCATGCCAGTTCTCTTTACTATAAAGTTGTTCGGCGCTCCAGACTGCTGTAATAAAAAGTATAAGATCGATTACAATACTTAAGATAGCAAGACGGTAAACGTTAGCGAATGCAATTAGTTTACGGAAAATAATTGCTACCTGAAGAATTGATTCAATGAAAAATGATGATGAAAAATGTTTGCGGACAAACAGATGCATGGCATCATAGAAAATTTTGGTTTCATCGATACTACTGCGTTTTGTACTTTCTCCCTTGAAGTGAATTATCTCAGTAGTATGAACGTAATAAACTTTATAGCCGGATCTTTGCGTACGGTAGCAGAGATCCAGATCCTCGCCATACATAAAGAACTGTTGATCGAATCCGCCAATCTTTTTATAAAGCTCTCCTCTCAACATCATAAAAGCACCGCTAACGGCATCCACTTCGTATGTTTGATTTTCATCTAAATAGGTAAGGTTATACCGTGCGAATACTTTGCTTTTGGGAAATAACCGGCTCAATCCCATCACTTTAGTAAATGACGTCCATGGACCGGGAAATCCCCTTCTGCATGCAAGCTGTAAAGTTGCGTCAGGGTTTAAAACTTTGCAGCCGGCAATTCCGGCAGAAGGAGTCTGCTCAAAAAAGTCGATCATTTCCTTGAATGTATTTTCCTTAACAATAGTATCGGGATTTATTAGAAGAAAATATTTCCCCTTCGCAATTTGAAGTGCCTGATTATTAGCCGATCCGAATCCAACATTTGTATTGTTAACAATTAATTTAATATCAGGATACTTTTCCTTTATCAATTCAACACTGCCATCGTCCGATGCATTATCAACAACTATAATTTCAAGCGCATAATTATTTTGGGCATTCTTTATCGATTGAAGCAGATTAAGAAGGAATTCCTTCACATTGTAATTAACAATTATTATCGAAAGGTCTATTGCGTTATTCATTTGCCAAGAAGTCCCAGAATACTTTTTATTCTTAACTTCCACACCATAAAAACAGCTTCGTAAACAATCTTCTTAGACATTTTAGAACGACCCTTAACCCGGTCGACAAATACAATTGGCATTTCGGTTAGCTTAAATTTTTTCTTCCATGCAAGAAAATTAATTTCTATCTGGAATGAATATCCGTTTGAATGAATTTTATCTAGATCGATTGATTGAATAACTTCTTTTCTTATACACTTGTATCCGCCAGTTCCATCTTTAACAGGAAGTCCGGTAATAATTCTTGTATAAAGATTTGCGAAATAGCTTAATAGCAATCTTCTTATTGGCCAGTTGATTACACGAACACCGTAAATGTATCTGCTGCCTATTACAATATCATAGATCTTAATCAGTTCTAAAAAATTTTTAATTTCTTTAGGGTCATGAGAAAAATCTGCATCCATTTGAATAATTGCATCATAGTTATTTTTTAGAGCATAATTAAAGCCGGCGACATAAGCAGTTCCTAATCCAAGTTTACCGGTTCGTTTAATTAAATGAACACGCGAATCATTCTTTGAGTATTCCTCAATAAAATTTGCAGTCCCATCCGGAGAATTATCATCAACTACAAGCAGATTAAGTTCAGAATAACTCCCCAGAATTTCTGGAAGCAGCTTCTGAATATTATTCAGCTCGTTATATGTTGGAATTATTACTAATGTCTTCATGAAAAAATTTTTTGTTTATTCTAATTAATTGATTCACCTTTAAAAACATTTAACTTGCAAAGCCATCCCAACTCATATTCTTGCTCTTGCCCATGCTATTAATCATAATGCCCTTTGCCAAAGAGTACAACAAAAACTGTTCTGAATAAAATTTTGAAATCCATCCTTAAACTTATATTCTCAATATAAAAAAGATCGTAGCGTAATTTCACTTTAACATCTTCTATAGTTTCATCATATTTATGTTTAACCTGAGCCCAGCCGGTTATTCCAGGTCTAACTTTTAATCTTCGTTTGTATAATGGAATTTCATGAGATAACTTTTCAACAAAGAACGGTCGCTCCGGACGGGGACCTACAAAACTCATATCCCCCTTAAGTACATTATAAACCTGGGGAATTTCATCAACTCGTATTTTCCGTATCAACTTGCCTACTTTTGTTATACGCGGATCATCTTTTGTAGACCAGATAGGTCCCGTATGTTTTTCAGCATCTGCAATCATTGTTCTAAACTTAACAATACGGAATATTTTTCCGTTCATTCCCATTCTTTCCTGTCTATAAAATACAGGTCCATTACTTTCCAGCTTTATTGCTATAGATGTAAGTAATGTAATAGGAAAAGTAATAATTATAAGAATTATTGAAAGTAAAATATCCATCAAGCGTTTAAGTTTCTTTTCCCATTCGGGCATTAATTCCGGCATAACATCTATAAGCGGAACACCGTAAATCTGGGAGGTTCTTGCCTGACCGCTTATTATATCATATAGATCGGGTACAATTTTTATAGAAATATTTTTTCCTTCACATTTGGAAATAATTTCCAGCAGAGTATCTTCATGATGTCTTTCGATTGATATAATAACATTCTTAATATTATACTGTTCGATAATACTTTCCAGATTAGCAATAGTATCAATTACTTTAACATTTTTATGCTCTTTATTCAGGTTCTTTTCGAATACCGCTATATAAGCAACAATATCAAGTCCGAGTGCACGGTGATCTAAAATTGTATCGTGGATTTGATTTGCTCTATCATTAAAACCGATTATAAGGGCATTCCTTCTACCAATTCCTTTAATTAATAAATTGCGCTGAATACTTCTTACAATTAATCTTCCGCTTCCTACAAGGAATAGAAAGATAACCCAGTAGAGAAAAATGTAGAAACGGAATGCTGATACTGAACCGGTTACATAATCATCCCACATTATAAGGAAGAGAAGAATAAAAATTCCTACAAATGATGCTTTGAATAATGTTGATAATTCATCGAACCTGGATAAAGCAAACCAGGTTCTATACATACCGACAAATGTGAAAATCACTAACCAGTAGAAGTAGATTGCAAATAGCGGAAGAAGAAAATCGGGTTGCGATAATAGCTCAAACCAACCGGTAGATACTCTAAGGTAAAAAAAGATTATCCAGGAAAGATTAACGGTAAAGAAATCCGTAATAAGGATTAACAGCTTTTCAACTTTTTTATTCAATCAACACCTGTTAAACTAAATATTAGATAAAACTTTATTAGCAAGATAATCACCTATAGATAACGAACTTGTTGCAGCCGGCGAAGGCGCATTACAAACATGGAAAATTCTTTTATCCTCTACAATGTAAAAATCATCTAACAATCCTCCATCTTTACTGCAAGCCTGTGCACGTATTCCTGCACCTCCGGCTACAAGATCTTCACTTTCAATTTCCGGAACTAATTTTTGAAGCGCTTTAACAAAAGCAGGTTTATAATATGACCTGTAAAACTCACCAATTCCAACCTTCCAGTTCCTTTTAATTACTTTGTGAAAACCGGGGAATGCAAAAGTTTCTACTGAATCGCCTAAATTAAAACTTGTTTTAGTGTATCCTTCTCTTTTGAAAGCCAATACAGCATTTGGTCCTGCTTCGCGTTCGTCATCAATCATTCTTGTAAAATGAACACCCAGAAAAGGAAATTCGGGATTTGGAACCGGGTAGATTAAATGCCTTACAAGGTAATGTTTTTTCTTTTTGATTTTGTAATACTCACCTCTAAAAGGAATAATTTTTATTTGAAGTTCGGGGTGAGTCATTTTTGCAATACGATCCGATTGCAGACCGGCACATGTTACTACAAATTTAGATTCATATACTGAGTTCTGAGTAATTACTTCACAATAATCGGATTTGATGTTTATCCCGGTAACAATCTCGCTGAATTTAATTGACGAGCCATTATTGAGAATTGATTCAAGATATTTATTACATACTTCTGTGTAATCAATTATTCCGGTTTGAGGAACTTTAATAGCCGCTTTGCATTCAACATGGGGTTCAATTTCTTTTACTTCATCCGCGTTTAATATTTTTAATCCGCTTAATCCGTTCTGCAAACCTCTCTCATATAAATTTCTCATGTAAGGAATTTCTTTTTCGGATGTAGCAACAATTACCTTACCACAAATATCATATTTAACACCATGCTTATCACAAAATTCGAGCAACATTTTATAGCCGTTCAAACAATTTGTTGCTTTTAACGAGCCGGGTTTGTAATAAATTCCAGAATGAATAACACCGCTATTATTACCTGTTTGATGTTTTGCTACCGAATCTTCTTTTTCCAGAATCAATAATTTAAGAGATGGATTTTTCTCAAGAATTTTAAGAGCAGATGCCAGTCCAACAATTCCCGCTCCTACAACAATAATATCATATTTCATTTTTATCTCTCTGTGGATTTCCAGATTACACTATGTTCTTTTCTAATAAATTTTATAAACCCTTCTGCAATAGCAATATTAGATATTACAAAAAAGTAAGGAATTGAAAAAAGCGGAATTCTAATTTTTATCTGCGATAACAAGTATCCACACAAAGCAAGCAAATAGACTATAACCTGTAAATAAAATAGTTTGTTTATAAAATCATTATAACCTGATGTAATAGCACTTGATAAAAACAAAAGGATTAATAAAAGAGGCAGAAACCATCTCGATACTTTGTGTGAGAAAAAAGCATAGCTTAAAAATTTATTTTTATTCCACAGTAATTTTTTAAAGTAAAGAAGAGTCTGAAAGTTAGTTGCTCCGAATCGGACCTTTCTTCTATACTCTGCGTTTACATCCTTTCCAGTTTCTTCGTAAGCTAGGGCATCATTTCTGTATGAAAACTTATGACCTTCGGTTATTACTGAAAGTGATACAAAGAGATCATCTGTTACTGCATTAATTGTCGGAATTGGTTCAAACAATTCTTTTCTTATAGCAAAAATACCGCCATTGGCTGCAAGCAGAATTCCGCATTTACCTTCTAACTTTTTAACCATTGTTTCATATTTCCAGTATTCAACTTCTTCAACGCCTTCGCTCTTGCTTTTTTCGTTATCAACAAGAATTAGGCGGCCGCACACACCGCCAATTTCCTCATCAGAAAAATCTTCAATAATATTGTTTAATGTTTCTCTCGTAAACTGTGTGTTAGCATCTGTAAATAGAAGTATTTCATTTTGGGCTTGTTTGAAAAGTTCGTTCAGAATTCCAGCTTTGCCTTTTCGTTCTTCTGAGATATAAATATTAAGCCAATTATATTTTTTCTTTTGTTCTGTTAATATTTCGTTAGTTTTGTCCGTCGAAGTATCCGATCCGATAAATACTTCAATCTTACTTAAATCGTAATTTAGTTCCGAAAGATTTTTAATTCTCTCCTCGATTACTTTCTCTTCATTATGTGCAGCAATAAGAATTGATATATTTGGTTTATATGTAAGGTCAATAACTGGTTTATTTTGTTTTTTACTCTTAATAAAAAGTATAACCGGATAAATAAAGAATGAGTTTATAATCAATAAACCGGCAACATAAAACAATATTTCTAAGGCGATTATCATAATTAACTTATTAATTCATTGTAAGTTGATTCAAATTGTTCTCCAACCTCTTCCCATAAATATTTTTTCCTGATCAATTCTTTTCCTTTTAAGGAAAGCTTTTTAGAATCATACTGCCCGTTAAAGTAATTAATTATCTTACTAGTAAATTCATTTACATCATCTGCAATTAACAATTCTTCTGAATCGCTTACCGGAATCCCTTCTTTTCCTAAAGAAGTTGTAATTACATTCAATCCCGAAGCAAGCATTTCAAGTATCTTAACACGTATGCCGCTTCCAATCCTCAAAGGCACTACGGCAATCGACTTGTTTTTTACATCATCCCAGATATTACTAACAAATCCCTTTACAATAATATTATCTTTAATTGATTCAGGAAAATAAAAATTCTTTGTAATTCCGCCTCCATAGAGATAAAGTTTGGTTTCTTTAAATTTATCAACAATTAAAGGAAAAACATTATTGATGAACCATTTCAATCCGTCATAATTGGGATACCAATCCAGCGAACCGACATGAACGAGCGAAAATTTTTCTGTTTCTTCTCTTTCTATTTCCAGCAATTCTTTATCAATTCCAAGCGGAATCACTTTTGTTTTTGCAAGTGGATTTAGCTCCATCAATCTAATTCTATCTTCATCGCTCATCATAATACATGTATCAAATTTTCCGCATAACTGCGGTTCGTAAGAAAGAAATTTCCTGTACTGTAAAAATGCATATAGTTTCAATACCAGATTCGATTGATTTTTGTAGTATCGTTCCATAATAGCAAGCTCAAAATTTTCCTCTCGCAATACAACCGGTGCTTTACATAGTTTTCTTACTACATCAATCGTCCAGCCCATATGAGCATTTGTAACATGGATAATATCATATTTATTGGATTCCAAATGCCTGGTTAGAAATTCTTCGTATTCCTTTGTTTTATATTTGCTGATGTTGTATGGCACATTGCTAAATAGATTTTTAATAGCGCCTGTTAAACTGTTACCTGTAAAAAGATTTACACCATGAAGATTGGCATACTTGCTTATTTCACCAATCAGGGTCTTGTAATCCTGGTTTTGTCCGTATGCAATTACATCAATTTCATGTCCGCGTTCAGAAAGAGACTTGATTACTCCCCACATACTTTTTTTATGTCCGTCATAAGGAGGATAAGGTATTTTGGGAAGTAGTTGTAAAATTTTCATTTCACTTAAACCTGTTAACAGGATAAATAAACATCTGTTTTATAAAGTAATATCCTTTTAGCAATAAATTTTTATTTAACATAATTATCCCGCTAAAAGAAAAAAGGATTCCTCTTAAAAACAAACCAATCCAATGAATTACGATTGCTGTTATATATTCAATTCCATTAAAATGTTTTTGGTAGAACTGAATTTTCCCTGTCGTTTGATTTTTATATTTGAACCATAAATTCTTATCTGTTGTCTCGCCGCCGTAATGAATAAGCTTAACATCGGGAAGAAAGAATATTTTTCCGCCGGATTTTTTGAAGCGGTAGCATAAATCTGTTTCCTCGGAATAGAAAAAAAATCTATCGTCAAAACCATTGAGTTCTAATATTTGTTTTGTTGGGCAAAACATAAACGCTCCGCGTATAACATCAACTTCGATTTCTTTATGATAATCATTATAATTCTGATAATACTTATTAAATAATTTGGAACGTTTGACTACCTTGTATAAAAAAAAGTTTTCAGTAATTGTGTTCCAAAGATTCGGGAAATCGACAACGCTTTCTTGTTTTGACATATCGGCATTTAATAACTGGCATCCTGCAAATACCGGTTGCTTCATAGCTTCTGCGAACTTAAACGCTTTCTCAATCACATTATTTTTAAACACAGTATCGTTGTTAAGAAAAAGTGTGTATTTGCCTTTTATAATCTTCAGCGCAAGATTATTGGCAGCGGCAAAACCAATGTTCTTATCGTTCTTAATTAATCTAACCGCTGGATATTTGGAGGTAATTGATTCAACGTCTCCTTCTGTTGAATTGTTATCCACAACAATTACATCTAATGATATTTCTTTATTGAAAAAGAATAAAGAATCCAGGCATCCGTTTAGAAGATGAAAGGAATTGTAATTTATTATTATAACTGAAACGTCAATCATCTGAAAAGAATATTTATGATATTGAATTAACTGGTTTTGTAAATACCGCAACCATAGTTAAGTCTTTTTCTATCGTATGGTTATATATAAAGTTCGATAAATTTCTAGCCGGAGCAAAATTATGCATTATTTTTTTTATGATTTGCCTTGGTGTGCTCTCATAAAAGTTCATCCTCTGTTGGAAAGGTTCAAAGTTCTCATCAACAACATGTTTTTGAATATGTTCTTTTCGTAAGGGTACATATTTTATAAGTCTGTTTTCATCAGAAGGATAATAATTGTTGAATTTTATGTAATCAACTTCTACACCGATTTTGCCGGCAATTACTTCAATACTTTTCTTGCTAAACCAATACAAATGGACGGGGGGTAAATCGGTATACCAAATTGCTCTTTCATTCATATAATCCTTGTTGGGTGTTGTAACAATTATTTTTCCGCCGGGTCGGATAAACTTAAGTAATGTTTGTAAAAATTCTATTGGATTAAGAAGGTGTTCAATGATTTCCGACGCGATAACATAATCGAAAGTATTCACTGTTGAAGGTAAAAGTTCATCGATCGTTCCTTGAACAAATAAATCTCCGAAATTTTCTTTTGCATATTTAATTGCATTGGAAGAAACATCTAACCCGGTAACTTTATGCCCAAGTTTATTTAGAACAAACGTCAAATATCCTAATCCGCAGCCAACATCGAGAATAGTTTTATTGTTTATGTTCCGCAATTCTTTGAATATTCCGAAATATGAGGCATGGAATTTTGAAAGATACTTTACGGGATTACTATTCTGTTTGATATTTCCGGCAAGTTCAATGTACTTATCGTATCCTTGAGCATTTTTGTTCGAATATATTTTTTCGTAAAGTTGATTTAATTCTTCACTTGAAATTTTAACGCTGGAAAAATTTGTGTTGCAGTTATTACATCGATATATATCGAAGAATGTATTCTCAACAAATCCCGGGTAATTTTTATGATACATGTGTATACCAGAATTACCACATATTTTGCAGATATTTTTATTGTGCATTTTTTACGTCATAAATTTTTGATAAAATTTTTCTTCCATAACTTTCCATGTTTATCAGCCGGAAGAAGATCAACATTTCATCGTAGCTGAATATATTTAGTACTAACGTAACTACCGCTATCACAAATGGCGAGAGAATTAGGTAAGGTACTAAACTTAAAAATGATAGTAGATAGAAAACGGCAACTAAAGCTAAAGACCAAAACAATACTTTATACCGCCCTATGGAAGGTCGAAAACCAAACTTGCCGAGCACATAAAGAATAAAAACAAACGAAGCGAAGCTAGCAATTAACTTGGCAATTGACGCACCCATATATGAATAATGCGGTATCAATATAAAATCCAAAGCGACATTAATAACTACCTGTATTAAGCCATAAAGAAAATTATAATGCTGCCGGTTATCTGCAATTAAAACCGATTGTGAATAATATGTGAAGAACAAAAATACCTGGCACCAGTATAGTATTGATGATGGCATAGCAGACGCCGCATACTCAGCACCAAATACAGTTTTTACAAGCGAACCGGATGCAAATGTAAATACTATTGCAATTACAAATGAAATGAAATATAAAAGTTTAATAACAAGATTTGACAAATAATTTGTATCAACTTTATCGGTTAACTTTTTAACAAGAATAGGAAATACAGTTGTAACTATTGCCTGAGGAATAATGTTTAACGGCATTGTTAACCTTACAGCTGCCGAATAAATTCCAACTTCGTAATATCCAGTTAAAGAATTAAGGATTACAACGTCAATTTGCATAAATATTGTTGTTAGCACTACAAAGCCGAACATCGGCAGTGATTCTTTTATTATCCACTTTCCTTTATTGAGCCGAACATTAAACTTGTAACCAAATTTTTTGTTCAGGTAATAAAGGGAAAGAATAAAACCCGGCAAATTTGAAAATGAATAGAAGACAACAAAGAAAAAGACCTTATTTTCAACAAAAGGTAGAAATAATATTAGGATTAAAAGCACTAGATTATCAAGAATGGACAATGTCATCGGGTAGTGCATTTTCAAGTTTACTTTAAAAGGTGTTGAAAGTAGTTCCCGGACGTTCACCATTTTCATAGATAGAATTATTGTGGTAAACAGAATATTCGAAAGGGTTATTTCATAAAAAGTAAAATTTGAAAATGGAGCGATACAATTAAATCCAATTATTAAAAGAAAATAAATCGCCAACCGGAGATTTAATCCGGTGTTAAATAAATTGTAATCATTTTTATTTTTTGAGAACTCCCGGAATACAATTGGCTCAATGCCGAAATCTACAAGCTTTGCAAGTATGCTTACAATTGCAAGTATATTACTGAACAGCCCGAAATTTTCGACGCCAAGCAACCGTGCGGCAATAACAATAGCAACAACATTAAGCACAAAAGCTACCGCCTGTCCGACCGAGAGCGAAAAAATATTTTTAGTGATTTTTTGGATAACAGTCCTTTAATAAATATCAACCAGCGCTGATTTGATTTTAAAATTATCTACTAAATTTTTATTACTGATGCAAAATATTAAATTATCAGAAACTTTTTTATCAATTATATATTAATTGGTTATTCCCAGCATGGAAGTTATATTTGACCTTATAAAATTATGATTAACGACATGTGATAACAAATATGATTAATAAAGAAATACCAGTTTTTATTCTCTGCGGTGGGCTTGGTACCAGATTAAAAGAAGAAACCGAATTCAGACCTAAACCGATGGTTCCAGTTGGCGATAAACCTATCCTATGGCATATAATGAATTCATATAGCAAATATGGATTTAAAAAATTTATTCTATGTCTCGGCTTTAAATCGGAAATTATAAAGTCTTATTTTTTGAATTATTCATCACTCAACAGCGATTTTACTGTTAATCTTCAGAACAATGAAATTACGGTTCATTCTGTTGATCACAATTTAAATTGGGAAGTTACACTTGCTTATACCGGTGAATTAAACATGACGGGAAGCAGAATAGCAATAGCAGCAGAAAAGTATTTAGGGGCTTTTGAAAGTTTCGCTGTAACCTACGGTGACGGTTTAACAAATGCTAACCTTAAAGAGGAATTTGAATTTCACAAACAGCATGGTAAAATTGGAACCATTTTAGGTACTAATCCTCCATCTAGATTTGGATCAATCAAACTAAATGGTGAAACTGTTGAGGAATTTAGCGAGAAGCCTGAATTTGAAGATGAATGGATTAATGGCGGTTATTTTTTCTTCAGGCGGGAATTTTTATCCTACTTATCCAAAGATGAGAAGTGCATTCTGGAACGTCAGCCTTTAGTAAAGCTTGCATCAGACCGGCAACTGCAGATGTTCCGGCATAAAGGATTCTGGGCATGTATGGATACTCAGAGAGACAGAGAATATTTAAATCAATTATGGAATAGCGGTAATGTCCCTTGGTAAACTAACAAACAAATTGGGATTATTTAATGAGAGTATTATTAACCGGTCATAAAGGCTATATCGGCGCTCATTTAGTAGAACTATTAAAAGAGGAAGGCCATACGGTAACCGGAGTCGATCTAAATTTATTTCCCGAAGCCGAGTGGGAGAAAACAGTAAAACCCGACATAGAATTACTGAAAGATTTCCGGAATCTTCAATTGAATGAAATCGAAAATCATGATTGTGTAATGCACCTTGCAGCAATATCGAACGATCCGATGGGTGACCTGGTTGAACAACTTACATACAATATCAATCTTTATGGATCAGTCGATCTTGCAAGAAAAGCCAAGGAAGTCGGGATCCCGAGATTTCTTTTTTCCGGAAGCTGTTCTGTTTACGGTAAAGGTGTTAACCTGGACCTAGATGAAACCTCAACATTAAATCCTGTATCTGCTTATGCGGTTTCAAAAGTAAAATCGGAAGTAGAAATTGGGAAACTTGCCGATCAGAATTTTTCTCCGGTCTTCTTGCGAAATTCAACCGCTTACGGATTCTCTCCCGTCTTACGAATTGATCTGGTAGTAAACAATCTTCTGGCATGCGCAATATCAAAAAATGAAATACGGATAATGAGCGATGGAACTCCCTGGCGGCCATTAATTCATGCCCGTGATATTTCAAGGGCATTTATTGCTTTTACAAAAGCTCCCGTACAGGAAATTCATAATAAAGCAATTAATATCGGCGCTAATAATCAAAATTATCAGGTGAAGGACATTGCTGAAAACGTTGGGAAACTGATTCCAGCTGCAAAAATTGTTTTTACCGGGGAAGTTGGCGAGGATCCGAGAAATTACAGAGTGAATTTCGACCTTTTGAATAAAGTCCTGCCCGGTTTTAAACTTGAATACAATTTGGAAAAAGGGATGGAGGAATTATATGCTAAATATAAAGAGTACGGTTTCAATCTAAGTGATTTTGACGGTGACCATTTTGTAAGATTAAGAACTCTAAAAAAGAAATTAGGAAAGTTCAGAGAATAATAGATATGAAGTTTATTCCGACACCATTAACCGGGGCATTCGTAATTGAGTTGGAGGAGCGCGGAGACGAGAGAGGATTCTTTGCACGTGCATTTTGTATTAAAGAATTTGAATCGAACGGACTTAACCAGAGTATTGTTCAGATTAACAATTCTTTGAGTAAGGACACCGGTACTCTGAGAGGAATGCATTATCAACTGGCTCCCAAGTCCGAAGATAAAATAGTGCGATGTATAAAGGGCCGATTATTCGATGTAATAATTGATATTCGTTCGGAATCCAAAACATTTAAAAATTGGTTCGGCGTAGAGTTAAGTGCTGAGAACAGATTATCGTTGTATGTACCAAAAGGATTCGCACACGGATTTATAACTCTCGAGGAGAACACAGAAGCATTTTATCTGGTTACTGAATTTTATTCACCTATACATGAAAGAGGCATCCGTTATAATGATCCGGAGTTTAATATAAAATGGCCGATCGAGCCGAAAATAATTTCAGATAAAGATTTGAATCACCCTGATTTTAACCCTTCATATCATTTAAAATAAAAGATGAAGATTCTATTAACCGGCATAAGCTCATTTACAGGATTCTGGTTTGCTAGTGAACTAGCAAGTAGTGGACATGAAGTAATTGCCACACTCACAAAAAATTCTCCTGATGAATATAATGGAATTAGAAAAGAGAGGATCTCGCTTATTCTTAAAAAAGTAACTCCTGTTTTTGGATGCAGATTCGGTGATGTGGTTTTTAATGATATTATTGAATCGGGTATTGATGTTTTGTGCCACCACGGTTCTGAAGTGACTGATTACAAAAGCATAAAGTTCGATATCGCCAATGCGGTTAAACAGAATACTAATAATATTATCGGGGTGATTGAACATCTGAAAAAGAGTAAGTGCAACTCCATAATTTATACAGGCAGCGTATTTGAACCGAACGAAGGTTACGGAACAGAACCGTTGAACGCATTCTCTCCATACGGCTTTTCAAAAAGTTTAACATACGAAATCATACGCTATTACTGCTCAACATTCGAAATCAAACTTGGCAAATTTGTTATTCCCAATCCATTTGGTCCATTCGAAGAAGCAAGGTTTACCAATTATTTGATTCAGAACTGGTTTAATGGAAATATTCCGGATGTAAAAACACCCGATTATATACGCGATAATATCCATGTAGACCTGCTTGCTACAGCATATGAATCATTTGTGCAAAAAGTGTTTAAAGGGAATAATCCCTTTTTTAAAACAAATCCAGGTTTATATGCAGAATCTCAAGGGGCATTCACTGGGCGGATCGCTCGTGAAATGGAAATGCGATTAAATATTAAGTGCGATTTCAAATTATTAAAACAAACTGATTTCACCGAGCCGCTGAAAAGAATAAACACAGAAAGCATGAGAGATGTTTTTAATTGGAACGAATCTGAAGCGTGGGATTGCTTAGCAGATTATTACTCTGCAAAATATAATAAATGAACTTTGCATCATTTCTAATTCTATTCAATAGGGACATAATTGGAATAATTGTTTTTATAGTATTCATAGGTAAGTTTTATCCCCTCCTGAATAGAATATTTCGGGTGCCATGAAGTAATTTTATGCAGTTTAGAGATATCGACAGAGACATCACCGGTTTCAATCTTTTCGTAATTATCGGGCCACGGAATGAATTCCATTCTACCTTTTTTAACACATGAAATAACAGTGCTTACCATATCACAGAATCTTGTTGAATTACCCGAACCGATATTAAGTATTTCTCCGATAGCTTCTTTACTGGATGCCGCAAGAACCATTGCATCGATTATATCATCAATATAAATATAGTCTCTAATTTGTTTGCCATCGCCGTAAATTTTAATTGTCTTATCCTCCATCGCCTGTCTTATAAACCAGCCGACAAGAGAATACTTGTTATGTTTTATCTGCTGCCTCGGTCCGAATGGATTCGTAATTCTGAAAATTGTGCAAGGTATTCCAAAGTCCTTGTAATACATCAACAAATATTTTTCAGAAGTCAGCTTATGAATTCCGTATAAACTGAGAGGATTGGTATCGCCCTGCTCAGTGATAGGAGAATGTTCGGCTTTACCATAAACCATCCGCGAACTTGAAAAAATAATTCTGATAGAAGGATTGAACTTTCGGCAGATTTCTAAAATATTGAGTGTTGATTTAGAATTAACATCAAGATCTTCAAACGGAATATTGAGACTGTCGATATAACTTACCTGTGCAGCCAGGTGAAAGAGATAATCGGATTTTTCAATAATTGGTTTAACAAGTTCCGAATCCCGCACATCACCAATAACTACTTTTACACGGTCTCTTATATTCTCCAGATTATAAAAATTTCCACCGTATAAAGGATTAAGATTATCGACAATAGTAATATTGGCTCCGTACTCTAAAAGTTTGTGAGCAAGATTACTGCCGATAAAACCGAGGCCACCGGTTATGAGGATATTTTTATTTTTGAACGAATTATCCATGCATTTCCAATTATTTCAGATTGTCGAGATTATCCCCGGGATTTTCCCGTTGCAAAATATACTTCTTTATATTTATTGACCATCTTTGATAAAGAAAAATCTGCTCTAAGAGAGGCATTATGTTCAATAATCTTTTTCCGTTCATGCCTTATCTTTAGTAATTTTTCGAGGTATTCTTCGAAATTATCTAGTTCAAAAAGCTGATTGCTGTCCCTGCCCACCACATCTGGATTTCCTCCCACATTGGAGACTAGAACCGGAGTATTGGAATAGATTGCCTCAATCAAACTTATGGAAACTCCTTCATATCGCGATGTAAGCGTAAAAAGATCGAATCCGTTAATAAAACGGTGAGAATTTTTAATCTCACCAAGGAGATAAAAATCGTTTTGAATTCCCCGCTCCTTAATCATTCTATTATATTCATCATAATCCTGCCCGTCACCAATAATTAAAACTTTTGCAATGGGTATCTTTTCTTTTATTAAATGGAAATTGTTTATAAGGAATTCATAATTCTTCTGATATGCAAGCCGGCCTGTAGAACCGATAATAAAATTGTTTTTAAGATCGGTCCCGCATTTATCCGATAAAAATTTCCGTGCATCTTCAGCATTCAGGAATTCCAGTTCCTCCGGATTCAATCCGTTATAAATTATTCTGGCATTTTTGAACATTCCTTCACCTGCCAATTCATCATAATTCATTCTGCATTCAAAAATAATCTCGTCAATTGCTTTAAGAAAAATCTTAAAATAAAGTTTGGCAAAATATTTAATAATAAAATTCGGATTGAAGTTTTTATCGATGAAAGAGAGTCCGTGAAATGTAAAAACATTTTTAGGCCTGTCTTTCAGGAATAGTGAGGCTGCAACTCCAATAAGAGTATTTGAGCTGTTCAAATGGACTACATCATATTTTTTACTTTTCAACAAATTTCGGAGTTGATAAACAAAATAAAGTGCATTAAAAATACTGAAATTTCTTTTTAATGAATTCAGGTAATAATATTCAATGTTAACCTTATCGAGTTCACGGAATAAGAAATCGCCGTCTCCAGCTACCACTTCAACTTCATCACCTATATTTTGGAAAGCTTTGGCGAGGTTAAGAACAAAAACCTGAGCACCTCCTATATCTGATTTAGTAATTACGTAGAGTATTCTCATCGGTTCTTAAGCCTTTTTTCTTTGTAAATGGATTTAAATAGCCCTGCCAACCTTGGTCCTGTTGCTTGAAGAGAGTATTTCTCCTCAACAATTTTCCGGCCTTCCAAACCCATCTTTCTTCTTAATGCTCTATCGTTTTTTAAAATAGTAAAATACTTTATCCAGTCTTCCGATGTAGCGGCAAGGAATCCATTAACACCGTGCTTCACAATTTCAACATTCACACCTACCGGTGATGCAATAACCGGTTTTGCACACGCCATATATTGGATTAACTTAAATCCGCATTTGCCCCGTTCCCAGGGGCTATCAACAAGGGGCATTATTCCAATATCAAATCCTTGGACATCCTTAACTTCATTCTCGTCTTTCCAGGCTCTTATTTCAACGGGTAATCCATCCATAGAAAAATTTTTTGAACCGATAACAATTAATTCAGATTCACTATCGCTACAGAAGGTTTTAAGTTCCTCATGGATCGACAATAGGTATTTGGCCGTTGGAGGAGAACCTAGCCATCCTATTATAAACTTCTCGTTCCTAACTTCAGGACCGACAATGAATCTGTCGAGACTTACAACAGTCGGAAATATTTCGATCTGACTGGCAGAATTCAACCTGGCACGATCAGCAAGATATTCATTGCCAGCTACAACAACACGTGATAGTTTCATTACACTGTCGATCTTTTTCCCTAATAATTTTCTGACCAGTAAATTACTATGCAGGTCGTACCTATGGAAGAAGGCGTCGTCATAATCAACAACAACTGGGATATTAGATTTGAGCAACATTTTTTCGAACCATCTCGGGAACCATGGGAATGCCTCCTGCTGAAGCCAGATAATATCAATTCCACTTTTTGCAATCAGCAAGGATATTCTCTTAAAATAGTTTCTGATGATTTCTGAATAAGGTAAAGGCGCATCTTCAAAAAGAAAATTAATATACCTATAACTAAGAAGCGGCTGCTCAATTATTTCCCAGCCGTCTTTCTCTAGATAAGGAAGGTACTGAAACATCCTGACCATACTACTTGACCCACGCCGGTCGTATCTGGATAAAAGTAAAATTTTCATAATTTAGCTTTTATAATTAAGCTAATAATCTCCTGAACAAAAATTTGTATCCTTTTAAAACTTCTTTCATTTCTCCTAAATGGCCCCTCAAAACAGCATCGACTAACCGGGTTACCGGTTCAATAATCATCGTAGTCCAAAAAATGATAAAATATTCCAACTTGTTAAAATGCTTCTTACAATAAATAAGTTTACTCTGAAGTATAAGTGCAAGCCGCATTGCTTTAATACTTTCAGTAGTACCCCCTCCCCTGTGGAATATTCTAGTACTGGAAAGGTAGAAGTTACTATATCCAAGTTTTTTTGCACGCAATGCCAAATCTAGATCTTCAAAATAAACAAAAAAACTTTCATCATAACCTTTCAACCTGACAAATAAATCTCTTCTTATCATAAAAAACGAACCCATCACCTGATCTACTTCCCTTTCAGAAAGATGATCCCACTCAATCATAAAATGTCCTGGAAACATTCGTGGAAAAATCTTATCCAGTCCAAATGACATATAGATCATTCTAAACGAAGTTGGAAACCTCGCACAGTTTCTGGCTACATTTCCCTCCTCGTTAACCAGTTGAACACCAACAATACCAACCTTTGGATTGTCGGCAAGAAACCTGGAGGGATTTGATAACGAATCATTATATAAAATAGTATCGGGATTCAAGAAAAGCAGAAAATCCGCTTCCGAGCCGGACGCCCCCTGATTACATGCTCTGGCAAAACCTGAATTTTCCTGATTCTTTATGAATGAAATCGGCAGATTCTGATCAATTTCAAAATTGAGAGACTTATCGGACGAGTTATTGTCAACGACTATTACTCGATTCAGAACGAAAGAAACGTCCAGTGCTACGGGAATAGATTGAATACAATTTTTAAGCTGTTCGCCGGAATTCCAGTTTACAATTATTACGTCTATTGACGGAAGGTCAGAGGTTCCGGTAACTATTTTTTCTGAAAGGTTCAAATCTTCTTTTATTTATTGGAAATAAATTTAAAGATGAAAATTAGTATCACAACATTGTAAACATACCATAAAAACCCGAAGATGCTGTTAAAAAAAGAAAATACTATTCCGTAAATCAGCATCCCGTAAATCGAAATCTTGAATAGAGTCGGTTTTTCACGAAGCGAATAATAGAGCGAGCTAATTCCTACCCCTCCGAAAAAAGGTATTACAGAAATCCCCAACACACCAAAGTCCCTGTAATATGTCCAGAATGCAGAATAAGTGTTGTAACTGCTTATAAGAAATGGATTTTCCGTCATAAAAAAATATTCGCTTATCCAGTGTTTTAATCCGGTAATCGCAGTAACGAAATCAAACGTATAGTAACCGAATGAATACTCCTCAATTTTCTCAATTGATCTTGCAAAATTCTCCAGATTCATAGTTACATACATATACGGTTCTGTAAAAATCGCATACTCGGGAGAAAATTTCATTTTCGAAATCTTGTATAGAACCAGGATTATTATCTCTCCTGCGCGAAAAGAAGAAACAAGAAAAAAGAAAACTACAATTACTACACCGGTAATTAGTGTTGTGCTCAGTTTTATTTTATAAGTCGTGTAGTAGAGAAGAATAATAACAAGTAGGATGGTCATAAATATCTGGTATCTTTGAAGCGTAAGTGAATAAAGGCCAAGAGAAACAATCGACATTGCACCAAGCAACAATTTCTTTTTTGTTTTTTCCTTAACGATAATTGAATAAATCACTGTAAACAGTACAATGAGAACAACATTGTGAAGGAAAAGTCCAATACCAAACATCGTAAAGTTTGCTCTTGCAACACCGGGTTTCGGACTGAAAATAGGAATCTCACCGGTATATAAGAAGATAATTCCGTAACCGAGTATGAAAAGTATAAAGAGCAGAATTATTGAAGAATAAATTCTCGAAGTGTTCAGATTTAACAGATTACGATAATTCCTGATCGTTTCGATCGTGCAGATTTCTTCGTTTAATTTAATTATATAAACTAATCCTGCACCCAATAGAAAAGTGAAAGGTCCAATCAGAATTTGAAGCCAAACAATTGGTGACCATTCATGCTGGAGCCGGCTTAACTTTAGATCTGTCAATCCGATAGCAAGGAGCCAGACGAATGCAAAAATCTTTCCCGGTGAGAAAACGTCCACTTTATTGCGTAAAGAATATAAAATTATAAGCAGACATCCGATGAACGATATAACAGATACCCAGCTCAATAAATCAGAATCTCCTGAAAAGTAAATTATTAATTATAGACTTCCTTTCACCTCCGTTGAAACCAAAAAAATATGAAAGTACAACATAAAGCAAGAGCGCAACTAAGGTGGCAGCTATAGTTGAATCAACCAATAAAAATGAAAAGATTATCAGGCCCAGAAAAACTAAAGTCTTAATTCCTTTTAGCCAATCACTTAAAAATTGCAAGTTCGGAATGATATATCCTAATCCGACAAAAATGTTAATGCCGACTGAAACCCAAGCAGCTCCAATAATTCCATAGTATGGAATTATTATTGAATTAATAATAATGTTAAGAATGGTAGCAGTAATTACCACATACATTCTAATTCTCTGCCGGTTAGCCGTCGTAAGCATCAGTGCAAAAGGTTCAACGGAGAATCTTAAGAAAACCACAAATGAAAAGGTCTGCAGTACAGGAACGGCATCATTAAATCCCTCGTTGCCAAACACAATTGTTATAATTCTATCGGAATAAAAATAGAGTACAACTGCTACCGGAAGTGCTATAAAGAAAAGAATTTTAAATAGCAGCCGGCCTATATTATTCCACTGTTCCCTATTGTTAACAAAAACTTTTGATAACATAGGTAGAATAGTGCTGATGGCAATCTCGGGAATCAGCAGCAGCATCAACATAATTTTAAATGCAGCTTGATAAATACCCGCATCCTGATCACCGCGAATAAAACCGAGAAGAATTGTATCGAGCTGAAAATACAGATTGCCGAAGAGGAAATGAATCCCGTAAACAAGAACACTTGCTAATGTTATTTTCCAACCCGAAAAATCGAGTTTTAAGAAATTATCACCAACAAGTTTTCTTGATGTGATAATTGAAATAAAAAGTCCGACGAATCTTGCCATTACAAAACTGATCATCAAAAAGTAAAGATCTACTTTAAGTGTGCCGAGTAAAATTAATAATGAAAGCAAAATTAGGTTAGTGATAAAAGAAATTTTAGTTTCGAACTCAAATCTCTCATAGCCTCTGAAAATTGCATTGAAAAAGTTGGTAAACGTTGTAAAGATCATATAGAGAACAAGAACATAGATAATATTTCTGCTTCCCGGACTAAATGCTTTAAAAGCCGGAATCATAATCATCAAGATTGTACTCAGGAGTGTGAAGAGTATTTTCATCGAGAAGAATTTCCTCCCGATATTAACAGCATCTGCCCTGTTCTTAGCCACTTCAGTAGTAAGAAGCACATCAAAACCGAAATCGGCAATAACAATAAAAATGGTTGCCAGAGTGTATGCAATTGTGAATTGACCGTATTCTTCAGGTCCGTAGAGGCGGGCAATACCGACAAATATTAAAACGTTTGTAAATAATCTGATCAACTGGGACAAAGAGACAAAAATTGATTTTTTCCATAGCGAATTACTTTCCGGATTCATTTTCCTAGCCAATTTCAGATTATCTCTTTTGATTTAACTCTTGATGAAAAAATCTTTCTTTAAGGATTTTACGAGGGCATCAAATCTATCCTGATCGATTTTTCTCAGATTTTTTACTGATGCCCATGTCATTACAACTGTAATTGCTACAGAGAAAGAGATTACGAATGAAAGGAGCAGATAGAGCAGAACTTTCGGTTTCGATTTGCGCTCGGCAGGTCCGGCGTGGTCTAGAACAAGAACACTTGGTGTATTTCTTGCTTCTTCAACTTTTGCCTGTTCATAAAGAGGTTGCACAAATTCAAGAATTTTATATTGGATTTCCAGATTCCGGTAAATTTTAAGGTATTCATTTCCCAATTCAGGTGCCTGTTTAAAAGGTATAATGAGCTTGACATCGCTTTGTGAATCATCCTTGCCTTTGTTCAGCATATCAATTTTTTTCTTCAGCTCAACCATTTCAATTTCTGTAGTAGTAGTAAGCGGATGATCCTTGCCATACGTCTGTTTAACGACATTGAACTCAACTTCTTTTTTATAGAGTTCAACATAGATTTCGGACATTGATTTAACGGTTGCTTCAAGCTGTTCGGGAATGGCAATTACACCATACTTTTCCTGGAATGACTTCATTGCATTCTCAAGATTATTGATATCACCGATATTCTGAAGATATCTTTTTTCAACAAAATCCCGGTTGGCCTTTGCGTTGGTAACACTTAGACTCGTATTAATTTCATTAAGTTTTCCGACCAGGTAATTTGCCATGTCAGCGGCTTTTTGCGGATTTTTACTGTAAACAGAAATCGTAAGATTACCTTCATCCTGAACCTCGAGCTCAAGGTTATCTTCCCAGTCGCCCACAACTTTGTCGTAATAGTCTCCTTCACGTTCATATTCTTTAATCAGCTCGAATTTTTTTATGACATCATTAGTCATTGTACCACTTTTAAGGATAGCAATATATTTATCTGATTCTGTGTTGGAACCAGTAAGGGCGGCGAGACCACCGCTACCGGCAAAACCTTTTGCAAGGCTTGAGAGACCGGAGAGACTCGAAAGCAGATCATTTCTTTCAGCCGGAAAAACCGAGGCAGTTGATTTATACCATTTTGGAGCAAGTAACGCATAGATTGTAGCGCCGGTTGTAACCAAGAAGATGAATATAAAAAGAAATCTTCTGTAGGTGATTATTAACTCGAAGAGATCAAATAAGGTGCTTCCGACTTTCACTTGACTTTTTTGATTTTCAAATTGATTATTACCCATTTTTTATCCAACTTTTTATTTTTTATTTATTTTCGATTATTAAAAGAGTAAGCCGTTGCTTAAAATTTATTTTCCCGATTGCATAACAATCAAAATTATTGTTGCGATGGCAGTAACTACACTAGATATTGATCCAATTGCCCTCATATAATAATCAAATGATTTAGGAACATTCTTGGGCACATAAATAAAATCTCCGGGATCAATAACAGATTTAGGCTCGGCTGTTATCCATGAGTATGAGTTCCCCTTAATAATTTTTACTTCATCTTCCGCTCTTTCTCCAGGTCCGCCGGCTTTATTTACATAGTAATTGTAGTTCTTTCCATTTTCGTACTTCACATATCCGGGATTTTTAACCTGACCGAAAACATAAACCAGATCTTCTTTTTTAGGAACTACGATAATATCGCCATCATTCACCACATAATTACCATCCGAAACTGAATCTGAATTAATTTTTGTAAAATCAATTATACTTTTATTATCAATTAACCTTAGTGCATTATCAATAATAACTACCATTGAATCCTGAGGAAAAGTATCTGCCATCCTAAAGAGCTTAAGCTGTTCAACATTCAATTCATTCAATAATTTTTCTGATAACAGGAAATTATAATTTCTATCCTTCTCAAACGATTTACGTAAAGATTCCATTTTAAGTACCTGGGATTCACTTGTTCCTTTAAGTAATTCCGTTCTTTCCAACCAGGCATTTTGTGTAAATCCGTTTACTTTATTTATTACCTCTCTTATAGTCGTATTGTTTTTAGTAACATAAACATAACCGGGAGTATTAACTTCTCCGAGAACCAGAACTTTAAATTCTCTTT
>JBBIHP010000035.1:0-25067 GCA_037446915.1 Ignavibacteria bacterium | reverse complement strand
ACCGGACTAACCGGACATGCAGAAGTTGTTCAGGTTTATTACGACTCTAATTTAGTTTCCTACCCGCAATTATTAGAAATCTTCTGGAAGACGCACGATCCAACAACATTAAACCGACAGGGCGCCGATGTTGGAACTCAATACCGGTCTGTAATTTTTTATCACAATGAAGAACAAAAGAAATTAGCAGAGGAATACAAAAAGAAACTTGATGATGCTAAAATATGGAACGACCCGATTGTAACTGAGATAAGTCCGTTCAAAAAATTTTACAAAGCCGAAGATTATCATCAGAACTATTATGCAAATAATCCATACCAGGGTTACTGCAGCTTTGTAATAACTCCGAAGATCGAAAAATTCAAAAAAGTATTTGCAGATAAATTAAAAGAGCAGTGAAAATTATTTTATTAAATCAGCGTAAAGTATTTTCACCCGCTCTTAAAAGCATATGCCTTTTGAATATGATCAGAGTAATATTCAAGTCTGGGCAAAAGATCTTGAAGATGGTAACAAGGCAATTGGAGTTTTTAATCTTGGTGATAATTCAGAAGAATATACACTCGATTTAAGATTGATTGGAATAGAGAACAATATTAAGTTAAGAGATTTATGGAGACAAAAAGAGTTTAAGAAAACCGGTGGAAAAAATACTTTTAAAATTCCATCGTATGGAGTTTACTTATTAAAAACAGATTCTCTTTAAAACTAAGAACCCCGGTTGAAGCCGGGGTTCAGTTTGAATTCATTGTAAAAATTATTGAATAACTTTTACTTCCTGAGCTTGTGGGCCTTTTTGACCTTGAGTAACCGTGAATTCAACTTGCTGACCTTCCTGAAGAGTTTTGTATCCTTCTCCAACAATTGCCTGGAAATGAACGAATACGTCATCTCCATCTTTGCGTTGAATGAATCCATAACCTTTTGCGCCGTTGAACCATTTTACGGTTCCCTTTACTCTTTCTGACATCTTTTGATGCTCCTAAAAAAATTAAAAAATATTGTTTAAAAGACGAACAGAGCACCTGTAAAACTTTGTTAATGTTAATCAACAAACGTCCACCGCTCAAGTTCTAAAAAAGGACTTTATTTTATCACGTATGTCCTTTCAATATACGCGAAGGATTAGAATCAATCCGATCCTCAAACTTTTTAATGGCTCTTAGTTTTATAATGAAGGGTTTTGCTGAATATAAATCGATCGTGGTGCTACTTACGGAATGTAGTAACTCAGATGTAAAACTGTTTTTCAACTAATACGAAAATAGAGTAAAACCTTTACTTCAATATGTATAAGAACCAATTCATTTCACCGAAAGACTTCGGAGTTTTTAGCTCCGCGGGTAGGGCTCGAACCTACAACCCTGCGGTTAACAGCCGCATGCTCTGCCATTGAGCTACCGCGGAATTTAATTCTATTTTAACAACTACAAAATTGAGGTCTAAAAATAGATTTTAGAGAATGATTTGTCAAGTTCTACCTAATTATTTTTTAAGTCGGTTTTCCATATTAGATAACATTTTTCCAATTAATGAGAAGCTATCAGAAATTTATAAAAGATTTCCTCTCTTTAATTAATCTAAATCATTAAATTCACACTGCAATCTCTATTTTAATTGTTCTTTCCCGATTCCATTATAGGCATATTAATTGTATCAAGAACTAATTCTTTAGAGGAATGGAACATGACAATTGATGAATTAAAAGAAAAAGTGCAAAGCGCTTTCAGAAAATGGGAAGATTCTAATTACATAAGAACTATTTCAAAATTTCCGGAACGGCAGAAAGAATTTACAACTCAATCATTTACTAAAGTTGAACCACTTTACTATCCCGAACAATCCGATTTAGAAAATTACAACGAAAAATTAGGTTACCCGGGTCAATATCCATTTACACGAGGAGTTCAAACAACGATGTATCGTGGCAGGTTCTGGACAATGCGCCAATATGCCGGTTTTGGAACTGCCCGGGAATCAAACGAACGATACAGATATTTATTAACTCAGGGTCAAAGCGGTTTATCGGTTGCTTTCGATCTTCCTACTCAAATTGGTTACGATAGTGATGATCCAATGGCTTTAGGTGAAGTTGGAAAAGTAGGCGTTGCAATTGATACCCTCGCGGATATGGAAATTCTTTTCGATAAAATTCCTTTAGACAAAGTTTCTACATCAATGACAATCAATGCACCGGCTTCAGTTCTGCTTGCAATGTACATTGCTGTAGCAGAGAAACAGGGTGTTACAAGAGATCAAATTAGCGGAACTATTCAAAACGACATACTCAAAGAATATGTTGCGCGTGGAACTTACATTTATCCGCCCAAACCATCTATGAGATTAATAACAAACATCTTTGAGTATTGCTCTAAGGAAGTACCGAAGTGGAATACAATTTCAATTTCAGGTTATCACATTCGCGAAGCCGGTTCTACTGCTGCTCAGGAAGTTGGTTTTACTCTTGCCGATGGAATTGCATACGTTGATGCTGCAATTAAAGCCGGACTGGACGTTGATGACTTTGCCGGTCAACTTTCTTTCTTCTTTAATGCTCATAACGATTTACTTGAGGAGGTTGCAAAGTATAGAGCAGCAAGAAGATTGTGGGCAAAAATAATGAAAGATCGTTTCGGTGCTAAAAAAGATAAATCGCAGATGTTACGTTTCCACACACAAACTGCCGGTTCAACATTAACTGCTCAACAGGTTGATAACAATATAATTCGCGTCACTATTCAAACACTGGCCGCAGTATTGGGAGGAACACAAAGTCTTCATACAAATTCGAGAGATGAAGCGTTAGCACTTCCAACAGAAGAATCAGTTAAGATTGCATTAAGAACCCAGCAGATTGTTGCATACGAAAGCGGTGTAACAAATACGATTGATCCTTTAGCCGGTTCGTATTATATCGAAGCATTAACAGACCAGATAGAAAAAGAAGCCGAAGAATATATTAACAAAATTGATTCGCTTGGAGGTGTCGTTAGTGCTATTGAAGGTGGTTATATACAAACCGAAATTCAAAAGTCCGCTTATAAATTTAACCAGGAACTTGAACGTAATGAAAGAATAGTTGTAGGGATTAATAAGTTTGCTGAAAAGAAAGAACATAAGGGTAAGCTCTTAAAGATTGACGAGAAGATACAGAAGGACCAGATTGATTTCTTAAACAAAATAAGAGCTGAGAGAAATAAGGACGAAGTAAAACAAAAATTAACCGCTCTTAAAAAAGCTGCCGAAGGAACTGATAATCTGATGCCGTTTATTTTAGATGCTGTTAAAGTGTATGCAAGTATAGGTGAAATATGTAATACAATGCGCTCTGTTTATGGTGAATATAAAGAACAGGTTGTTATTTAATTATAAACGGGAAATAAAAAAATGAATCTTACTCACATAGAACATATCGGTATAGCGGTAAAAAATCTGGATGAGTCTATTAAATATTATGAAAATGTATTGGGATTAAAATGCTACGCTATAGAAGAAGTAAAAGATCAGAAAGTTAGGACTGCATTTTTTATGATCGGTCAAACAAAAATTGAGTTGCTGGAATCCACCGAACCCGATGGTCCGATCGGAAAATTCATTGAGAAAAAAGGGGAAGGGATTCATCATATTGCTTTTGCGACAACAAATTTGAAAGAAGCATTAAAATCTGTTGAAGAAAAAGGAATTCAATTAATTGACAAAGAACCACGTAAAGGTGCCGAGGGATTGAACATTGCTTTTCTTCATCCTAAATCTACAAATGGAGTTCTTACTGAATTGTGCGAACACTAAAAATTAGTACTAAACGATGAGTTCAAAAAGTAGAGTAAATGAAAAAAGTATTTGAGCAGGAAATATCAAAAGAAACTCAAAACATTTCGGAACAAGAATTAAATAATTTACAAAATTATTGTGAAGAGCTGATCAAAATGCTGGTAAGCAGTATTAAAACTTCAAAAGGATTATAAAATTATTAGATCAGAACTCTGCACTCTGAGTTCTGCTCTCTTCACTCTTAAACGGAGGAATGATGGCTTTACAAGACAAGATTAAAGAGTTGATGGATATGCGCGCAAAGGCGCGGCTTGGCGGCGGTGAAAAAAGAATCGAATCGCAACATCAAAAAGGAAAATTTACTGCCAGAGAACGTATTGATATGCTACTAGATGAAGGAAGCTTTGAAGAATTTGATATGTTCGTTTCGCACCGCACAGTCGACTTTGGTCTAGACAAACAAACATACTTATCAGATGGAGTTGTAACAGGATTTGGAACAATAGACGGACGATTGGTTTACGTCTTCTCACAGGATTTTACAATTTTCGGCGGTTCATTATCAGAAATGTACGCTCAGAAAATTTGCAAGGTAATGGATAAAGCAATGAAAGTTGGTGCACCAATTATTGGCATTAATGATAGCGGTGGCGCAAGAATTCAAGAGGGTGTTAAAAGTCTTGGCGGCTATGCAGATATTTTCCAGCGTAACATTTTGGCCTCCGGGTTAATTCCACAGATCTCTGCTATCTTTGGTCCTTGTGCCGGTGGTGCTGTTTACTCTCCAGCCCTAACAGATTTTACAATTATGACTAAAGGAACAAGCTATATGTTTGTTACCGGTCCAAAAGTTGTAAAAACTGTTACCGGCGAAGTGGTAACAGATGAAGAACTTGGCGGTGCAATGGTTCATGGATCTAAATCCGGTGTAACTCATTTTGTTGCAGATGACGAAAACGAAGGAATTCTTCTAATTAGAAAATTACTCAGCTATTTGCCACAAAATAATCTCGAAGATCCTCCTATTTCCCCATGCGACGACCCGATTGACAGATTGGAAGATTCACTTAACGAAATTATCCCTGAAAGTGCCAACAAACCATATGATGTTAAAGACGTTATTCATGCAATTGTTGATTACCATGAATTCCTAGAAATACAACGTCATTATGCTCCTAACATTGTAATTGGTTTTGCAAGATTTAACGGTGTTCCCGTTGGAATGATTGCTAATCAACCGAATTACTTAGCCGGAGTTCTTGATATTAACTCATCACGTAAAGCTGCGCGTTTTGTAAGATTCTGCGATGCATTTAATCTTCCAATCGTAACATTAGTAGATGTACCGGGTTTTTTACCCGGAACAGCTCAGGAATACGGCGGAATAATTCTACACGGAGCTAAATTACTTTTCGCTTACGGTGAAGCAACTGTTCCAAAAATTACTATAATTCTCCGCAAAGCTTACGGCGGTGCTTATGATGTTATGGGCTCTAAACATTTACGTGGAGATATAAATTATGCATGGCCTACTGCAGAAATTGCCGTTATGGGTCCAAGAGGAGCAATAGAGGTTTTAAATCAAAAAGAAATTTCTGAAATCAAAGATAATCAGGAACGGATTAAATTCATTAATGAAAAAGAAGAACAGTACAGAAATAAATTTGCAACACCTTATGTAGCGGCAAAGTACGGATACCTTGATGACATTATTGAACCTCGTAATACTCGTTTTAGAGTAATACGTGCTCTTCAATCTTTATCAACCAAAAAGGATGTTAATCCTCCTAAGAAACATTCTAACATCCCATTGTAAGAGGAAGAAATGATATTAGCACAAGCAACTGTTGTGGCGGACTCACTGGCAAAATCTAAAATTGCTGAAAACTCTAAAAAATTTTTAGAGATTGACCCTTGGGGAATTGGGATGACATTTGTTGGTATGGCGGTTGTGTTTCTTTCACTTTTGCTGCTATATATGCTGTTCTACAATATAACAAAGACATTAAATTACCGGATTAAACTTGCTCAGAAGAAAAAAGGTAAGACCGCTGAAACTAAGGAAGTACAAACTGAATTATCCGGCGAAGTTAATGCTGCAATTTCGATGGCTTTACATTTATATATGAATGAAATGCACGACCGCGAAAGCGCAATACTTACAATAAGTAAAGTAGCCAGGACATATTCACCGTGGAGTTCCAAGATTTACGGATTAAGACAGTATCCCAGATAAGGAATTGAATCAATGAAAAAATTTAAGATGACGATTAACGGCAATCAATACGAAGTAAACATTGTTAGTGTTGAAGATAATATTGCCGAAGTAGAAGTTAACGGCACACACTATCAAGTAGAAATCGATAAGCAGATTCAAAAAACTAAAACACCTAAGCTTGTCCGTTCTGTTGTATCACCATCAACAGACTCTGCGCCTTCAATTCAAAAAACAAGTAGTCCTTCTGCTCCCAAAGGTGTTGGATTTGTTAAAGCTCCATTACCGGGTGTAATATTAAATATTCATGTTAGAGAAGGTGATATTGTAAAAGTAGGCGATAAGCTGATTACCCTTGAAGCAATGAAAATGGAAAATAGTGTTAATGCGGATAAAGAAGGTAAAGTCCTTTCTATAAAAATTAAACAGGGAGATTCTGTTTTAGAAGGTGATCTCCTAATTGAAATCGGGAGTTAACGATGGAAAAGTTTCTTGAGTTTACTGCTCACGGTTTCAATCAATTTTTTAAGTACACTGCTTTTGCAAACTTTACTCTAGGGCATTTAATAATGATTATTGTAGCCCTTATTTTTATTTACCTTGCAATTGCAAAAGATTATGAACCATTACTTTTAGTCCCGATTGGATTCGGAATGCTGATAGGTAATATTCCTTTCTTGGAAAATGCCAATCTCCAGATTGGAGTTTATGAAGAAGGAAGTGTATTAAGTTATTTATATTATGGTGTTAGTCATGGTATTTATCCGCCATTAATATTTCTTGGAATAGGTGCGATGACAGATTTTTCGACATTATTATCAAACCCGAGGTTGGTTCTATTAGGTGCAGCGGCACAGCTCGGAATTTTTGGTGCATATACTATAGCACTTGCACTTGGTTATCTTCCAGAGCAAGCAGCTTCAATTGGTATTATTGGTGGTGCAGACGGTCCAACTGCAATCTTTTTATCTGCAAAATTAGCACCCGAGTTAACGGGCGCAATAGCAGTTTCGGCATATTCATACATGGCGCTTGTACCTGTTATTCAACCGCCAATTATGAAACTGCTAACAACAAAAAAAGAACGCTTAATACGAATGAAACCTCCACGCCAGGTTTCTAAATTAGAAAAAGTTTTATTCCCTATTGTTGGATTGATATTAACAACATTTATAACCCCAAGTGCATTACCTCTACTGGGTATGTTGTTCTTCGGAAATATTCTTAAAGAAAGCGGTGTTACAAAACGATTAGCAGATACTGCCAAAGGTCCTCTAATTGATATAGTAACTATATTAATCGGTTTAACAGTTGGAGCTTCTACTCAAGCAACAACATTTTTAACCGCAAAATCGGTTGGTATTTTCGCACTTGGTGCTTTCTCATTTATGATAGCAACTACAGGCGGAGTACTTTTTGCTAAATTCATAAATCTCTTTTTAAGTGAGGAGAATAAAATTAATCCTTTAATAGGAAATTCTGGTGTCTCCGCTGTTCCGGATAGTGCAAGGGTATCGCAAGTAGTAGGTTTACAATACGATTCCAAGAATCATCTTCTTATGCATGCTATGGCGCCTAATGTTGCTGGTGTAATCGGAAGCGCTGTTGCTGCAGGTATTTTACTCTCCTTCTTTATGGGATAAAATTTTTTTAAGAATTTATTTGCAATGGAATTAATATTTACAAAGATTAGTTATTGCTTATTATTAAATTTTTTTCGATGAATTAAAAACGTGGCACTAAACTGTGCATAATCATTTTATTCTCTGGGTAATCTTTGTTGTAATTATTGCAGTCTTGTTTTACATCGATCTATATGTAACCGATCATCGAAAAGGTAAAATTGGAATCCGCTCTTCTTTAATCTGGAGCGGAATCTGGATTTTAACCGCACTCGCATTCAACCTCATAATATTTTTATTCCTCGAAGATGGTAAAATAAAGGGAGTTGAATTTCTTGCTGGTTATTTAATTGAAAAATCTCTTTCGGTTGATAACCTCTTTGTATTTATAATGATCTTCAGTGTAATGGGTATTAAAGATGAGAATCAACCTCACGTTCTTAAATGGGGAATTATAAGTGCAATTGTTCTTAGAATAATTTTTATACTTATAGGTGTAACAATAATTACTTTATTCCACCCTATCATTTACATCTTTGGATTAATTCTTCTCTACGCTGCTTATAAGATGGCTTTTATGCCAGAAACCACAATTGATTACAAAAATAATTGGCTTATTAAAATTGCCTCGCGTTATTTAAATATTCTTACTGATTACAATGGATCAAGATTTTTTGTTAGAAGAAATAAAAAAACTTTCGTTACGCATTTGTTCCTTGCATTGCTGCTTATTGAATCTGTTGATATTGTATTTGCAGTCGATTCAATTCCCGCAGTTATAGCAATTACACACGATCCGTTTATAATTATCACTTCAAATATTTTTGCTATTCTTGGATTGCGCGCACTTTATTTCGCACTTGCTGGAATTATAGAAATATTCAGTTATCTTAAATATGGTGTGGCGGTAATACTTGCCTATGTAGGCATTAAGATGATTATTTCTGATCTTTACAAAATCCCAACTATCATATCCTTGGCAATAATTCTGATATGCATCATTGTTTCTATTATAATCTCGCTTAGTCATTATAAAAAGAATCCTATTGCGAAATAATTTCTTTGATAAGAAAGTTCAATCTGTTTTCAATTCATATCCTTCAGAACGTGCAATATAAGCAGAACAAGTAATGTCTCCTGTAACATTTAATACTGTTCTGCACATATCCAGCAATCTATCGGCACCAAGAATTATTGCAATTCCTTCAACCGGTACATGAACCATAGCTAATACAATGGCAAGAAGCGGTATTGAGCCGGATGGAACTCCCGCTGTTCCAATTGCAGTAAGAACACTCATCAATATTACTATTAATTGAACTCCCAATGATAAATCAACACCAAAGACCTGTGCTAAAAATAAAACGGTCACTCCTTCAAACAATGCTGTTCCGTTCATGTTCATTGTAGCACCAAGTGGAAGAACAAATCCTGTTATTTGTGGAGGAATTCCAAGATTAGTCTGAGAAACAGAAATAGTTGTGGGTAATGTTGCACTGCTCGAACTTGTAGAAAAAGCTGTCATCATTACTGTCTGAACTTTTTTAAAAAATAGAAAAGGATTATACCGTGCGAAAATTTTTATAAGAACAGAAAAAATTCCAAAGAGAAGAATAGTTAAACCTGATAATACGGTAACCATATACATACCGAGTGCAACAAGCAATTCGAATCCAAAACGGGAAGTAACACTGAATATAAGTGCGGCAACACCAAACGGTGCAAGCTTCATAGCTATATTGATAATTACAATTGTAACATCATTTATTCCGGCTAGCAATTTAATTAACGGCTCGGCTTTACTCTTTTCAATCATTGTTAATGCTATTCCAATCATTAATGAAACAAAAATTAATGCAAGCATTTCCGGATTTGGTTTTGCAACAGCAGCAAGTGGATTCCTTGGAACAATATTCACTAAAGTTTGAATTCCGAATTCTGTTTTTTCTGATATCTGTTTTATTTCAGATGCCTGTTCGCTATAAGAAGTAAGTAACTGAGTTTTTGTTTCTCCCTGTAAATAATCTCCCGGCCTAATTGCATTCACTAAAATTAATCCAAGTGTTACAGCCAATGCAGTAACCAGGAAGAAATAGCTTATCGTCTTAAATCCGATTCTTCCAAGTTTCTTTAAATCACCAATTTGAGCAACTCCTAAAGCGAGACTTGCAAACACCAAAGGAATAACCATCATAATTAAAAGGTTCAGAAAAATTTTCCCGAGTGGATCACTTATGTATGTCTGAACAATTTTTAGGAACTCAGCATCAGGAAATAAAAAGTTAGATGCTACTCCGGCTATCGCACCTGTTATTAATCCAATAAATATTTTTGAATGCCGACTCATAAGTGACTCCAGGTTATTAGTTTAATTAAATTACAAAGGTAATTTTTTCTCTCTAAGATTTATTCTTTTACAAGTTTTACAGTGGCAAATATGGTAAAAAAAATTCACTTGGAGAACCGAATCATACATGATTATTTTGCAGTGCAATTAATTTGTTACATAAGTACGGTCAGGTTTTGACATGAAAAAAGTTTTACTGTTGCTACTTTCTATTATTTACACAACTATTTTCTCTCAAAGTGGCGAAGAATTATGTTCTTCATCCAAAATAAGTTTTTATGAGAGGTTGGGAAAAAATTTTGAAGTTGCTTATCCCGGTGATTCTAATATTGATATTACCTATTATAAGCTCGACTTAAATATTACCTATTCGCCTCAATATTTACGCAGTGTTGTTACTGTTAAAGGTAAACCTTCGGTGGTTCAAATTAACTCTCTATTTCTCGATCTCTGGAGCGGATTTAAAGTAAATTCAGTTAAAACCGGTAATCAGCAGCTCTCCTTTTCACTTACAAGTGATAATAAACTTAGTATTAATCTTGGCAGACCCTACCAGCTAAATGAAGAATTTATTTTAGTAATTGATTATGAAGGTAAACCAAATACGAGCGGTGGAATTGGAGGAAGCTTTGTGTTTAATTTTACACCAGCCGGACAACCGGTTATCTGGACATTATCGCAACCATATGGTTCAAGAGACTGGTGGCCTTCTAAAGATACTCCGGCAGATAAAGCCGATTCAAGTGATGTTTGGATTACTGCTCCTTCCAGCTTTGTTTCAGTTTCCAATGGGAATCTAATTGAAACAAGAAACAATGGTAACGGCACACTTACATATAAGTGGAAGAACAATTACCCGATTGCCAATTATTTAATTTCTATTGCAATGTCCAACTACTATTTGTATCAGACTCAATTTGAGTATGAACCGGGTAAAAATTTTCCTATTACACATTATGTTTATCCTGAATCGTATGCATCTCAAAAAGCTAACCTCGATAAAACAAATGAAATGATTAGAATTTATTCCGAGATGTTCGGACCGTATCCCTATCCAAAAGAAAAATACGGGCACGCGCAGTGCGGATTTGGTGGAGGGATGGAACATCAGACAATTTCTTCTATGGGTGCATTTTCTGAATCCCTTGTTGCCCACGAGCTCGCTCATCAATGGTTTGGTGATAAAGTTACATGTAAGGATTGGCAGAACATCTGGCTTAATGAAGGTTTCGCAACTTACTCGGATAAATTATATCACCAGAAAAAATACGGTGATGCAACATTTTTGAGCCAGATAAACTCAGTAATGAATTCAGCTAAAACCGCTAGCGGAACAATTTATGTTCAGAACATAAATAGCGTTAGCGAAATTTTCAGCTCGTCAAGGTCCTATAACAAAGGAGCTACTGTTCTTCATATGCTTCGAGGTATAATAGGTGATGATAATTTTTTCCGGACTTTAAAAGAATATCTTGTTGAACCCGGTCTATCATATAACGTAGCAGTTACTCAGGATTTTCAAAGAATTGCAGAAAGAGTATCCAGACAGAACTTGAATTATTTTTTTCAGCAATGGATTTATGGTGCTGGCTACCCAAAATATACCTTTGGATGGAGAACCGAACAGGTTTCCGGAAATTCTTACAACCTGATTGTAAGAGTTAAGCAGCAATCCAATAGTAATCCATTATTCTTTACAATGCCGCTACAGATTTTTTATTCAACTCCATTCGAAACAAAAATTGTAACCGTATTTAACGATCAACAGGAACAGGGATGGGTAATTCCTGTTAATGGTAATCCTAATTCCGTTTTATTAGACCCTAACAACTGGATATTGAAAGATATAGTTGGTTATACATCGTTAGCAGAAGAAGTTCTACCGGAAAAATTTCAACTATTTCAGAATTATCCGAATCCGTTTAATCCAAGTACAACAATTAAATACACAATTCCAAACGTAGAGACGAAGCATGCTTCGTCAGTACAAAAAGTTGTGTTAAAAGTCTATGATCTATTAGGTAAAGAAGTTGCAACACTTGTTGATGAGTATCAACAACCCGGGAGCTATACTTGCGAATGGAGAATTGAAAATAGAGAATTGACAAACGGGATATCCTCCAGAGGCGGATACGCCTCTGGCGTATATTTTTACAAACTTACTTCTGCTAATTTTTCACAAACAAAAAAGATGATTTTCTTAAAGTAATGCTACCCTCTTTCAACATAGAATTTATCTATCAAATTATTTCAAAACATTTCGATAATTAATTAACTTACTGCTCGTAATATGTCAATTCATACAAAAAATATAATGAGCAGATCAATTTTAATTATAATACTGTTTCTTTCACTTTCACAATATATAATAGGTGAAAAATTGTTCGTAACGGAAAAAAGGACGGTTGTATATCAGCCGGATACAACTGAATTTATTAAACGGTATAAAGACCTTGATAAATATTATTCAGATAAAAAGCTTGGGTCATTTGTTCAAAACGGTAAGACTTATTTTAGATTATTCGCCCCTTCTGCAGTAAGTGTTCGGCTGTGTACATTTGAAAAACCGGAAGATAAAAAATGTAAAGAATTTTTTATGCTAAAGGATAATGATGGAGTCTGGGAAGCTGAACTTGAAGGCGAGCTATTCGGATTATTCTATGGATATAAAGTATATCATAAAGGTGAAGATTTTAGCAATACTAATAAACCAATTTGTGTTGATCCGTATTCCAAAGCTGTTGCAACAAAAACAACATATTTAAATCCCAGACGTTCTATTGTTGTTAAAGATTTACCATATGACTGGCAAGGTACATCGTGGTTACAATTTGATTGGCGCGATTTAATTTTATATGAAATGCATGTAAGAGATATGACCGCTCATAAATCCTCCGGGGTAAAAAAGCGCGGTACATATCAAGGATTAATTGAAAAGGGAAAGAAAGGCGGAATTGATTACATTAAATCCCTTGGTGTTAATGCAATTGAAATTCTACCGGCACAGGAGTTTGGTTATTGCGAAATTCCATATAGAGATTCTATAGAAGGAAAATTCAATACGTGGAATCCATATGAAAGAAACCACTGGGGATATATGACGGGCGCATTCTTTGCACCGGCATCTTATTATAGCGAACGCTGGAATAACTTCAAATGGGATGAGTGGATTGGTAAAGAAGGAAAGCAGATTACCGACTTTAAGGATATGGTAAAAGCATTTCATCAAGAAGGCATTGCAGTAATTATGGATGTTGTATATAACCACCTTTCGGAATATGAAATTGGCAACCTAAAACAGATAGATAAGGAATATTATTTTAGACTTGATAACAATGGAAATTATATTTCTCAAAGCTGGTGCGGAAACGATCTTAAAACAGAACGCCCGATGGTAAGACGGTTGATTGTTGAAAGCATTTTACACTGGATGAAAGAATATAAAGTTGACGGATTCCGTTTTGATTTAAGTACTCTTATCGATTGGAAAACTATTGAGGAGATACGTGAACGAGCTATTCAGATCAATCCGAATGTTATTCTAATTGGCGAAGCATGGGGCGGCGGCGGTTACTCCCCCGATGGATTTTCTAAAAGAGGTTATGCTGCATGGAACGACCAGATTAGAAACGGAATTAAAGGTGAAAATCCTTTTAACGGTTTAGGATGGATCTTTGGCGAATGGTTCAACAATAATTCGCTTAAACGTATTAAAAGTTATGTTAACGGAACATTGTTACGCGATACACTCGGACTCTTCCAGAAAAAAGAGCACTCAATAAATTATCTCGAGTCGCACGATGGATATACTTTGGGAGATTTTATTAGAATCGGCAGCAGAGAAGTAAACCCCGAAGCTAAAATTAAAAATGTTGATAAGCATGTTAAACTTACTCCGTTTCAAACAAAGTTAAATAAGCTTGGTGCATTGTTTATGCTTACTGCTCAGGGAATTCCGATGATTCACTCCGGTCAGGAATTTGCCCGGTCGAAAGTAATTCCACACAATATTCGCGTTAACGATCCTGAAAGAGGAAGAATGGATCATAATTCCTACAATAAGGATAACGAAACAAATTATATCAACTACAAACATTTTGAAACAAACAAAGACCTGTTCAATTATTACAGGGGACTAATAGAGCTTAGAAAAAAATACCAGGCATTTTCCAGAACAGGTTACGAAGATATTTCTTTTCTGGAACATCCCTTAAGTAAATTCGGCCTTGCTTATTCTTTAAATTATGGTGGAGAAGTTTTTATTGTTCTTCTAAATGCCGATAAAAATACGGAATTGGAATTTCCACTACCAGAAGGAAAATGGGAAATTTTAGTTGATAAAAATAATTCGGGAATCAAACCATTGCGTGATGTAGAAAATGTAATTAAAGTTGAATCAACAACAGGTATGGTGATCAGAAAGAAGGATTAAAACAGGTTCAACTGAAGACCGCCTTACGTAAAGCCATTTGAATAGCGTTTTTAAAGTCGCTAAGATTTACCGGTTTCTGAAAAATATATTCAATTCCAAGCTCTTTATATTCACTCACAACAGCATCATTAATATCACTCGAAAGTATAATAACCGGGGGTTTATATCTAAGGTCGGTTACATTCAATTGTCTTACAAGATCATATCCCGTCATAACCGGCATTTTATGATCGGAAATAACAAGCACGGGCGAACTTTGTTTAATAAGATCCAATGCAACTTTTCCGTTTTCTGCTTCAATTATATTGTATTGAGGAATGAGGTTCTTAATAAGTTTTGAGTATAGTAAACGATCGGTTTTAATATCATCCACAAGTAAGATATTAGTTGATGCAATAGGTATAGTAAAATAAAATTTTGAACCCTTCCCAACTTCACTTTCAACCCAGATATCACCGCCGTGTTTTCTTACAATATCAGCAACTAAAGAAAGACCAAGTCCGCTTCCCTTTTCTCCGGCTGTACCAGGTGTTGTAAACTTGGCATCGACCTTAAAAAGTTTTGTTATATCTTCACTCATCATACCAACGCCGCTATCTTCAACAGAAAATTTAACGTGCCGCTTTTCTATATCAACCAGAGCGTTTAGTTTAATACGCCCATCTGTGTTTGTGAATTTGATAGCGTTGGAAATAAGATTATTAAAAACTTGCAGAATTAACCCTTCATCGGCATGAATAAAAAAGTCCCTATCAAGATTAGATACCAATTCAATTTTCTTTTGTAATGCGGCACCGGATAAAATTTGTATCGATTTTTCAACAACCGACCGGGCATTAATTCGTTCCGGTTCAAATTTAATTTTCCCGGTTTGAAGCCGTGTATAGTCTAAAAGTGAATTAACAAGTCCGAGCATGCTCTTGGCTGATTCCTGAATATACCTAACATACTGCTCTCGTTTTTCGTCTGTAATATCCGGATCATTCGATAACAGGAAATCGGTGAATCCCAGTATTGAACTGAATGGTGTTCTTAAATCGTGCGATATTATTGAAATAAAACGGTCTTTTGCTTCGTTAAGCTCTTTTAATTCAGATGCGGACTTTTTAAGCTCTTCCTCGGCACGTTTGGAAATTGTATTATCAATTACAACGCCAAATACTTTCTGAATCTCGCCCTTATTATTCCTTTTAACGGTAACTTTATTTTCAATCCAGATGATGTTTCCAAGTGCATCTATAATTCTATATTCAAACACTTCAAAATTACGGGAGCTATCATTATACAAATTACGCAACCTTGTCACCATACTTTCAAAATCATCGGGATAAATTATTCTCTGCCATTTTTCCTCTTCACCTAAAAACTCTTCAGCACCGTAACCGGTTATTTGTTTTATAGCCGGGGTATAGAAAACGGTTTGAAGTTTCCCTTCCTCAGGTTCAACTGTATAGAAACTCTCTTTAATATTTTCCGAAATACTTCTATATCTCTCTTCCGATATCTGTAATGCTTCCTGTGCTTTCTTTTCCTCTGTAATATCTCTTAACACCCAGACAATAAATTTTTCATCATTTGTTTCGTAGAATGAAACAGAATTTTCAAGTTCAACTAAAGAATCATTTCTTCTTCTTCCCTTAAATTCGTAACGTGCCGGTGAGTCGCTCCCCTCTTCGGCATTTAATATATATCTGCTTACTTTAAGAATATCATCCTTGTCAACAAAATCGAGAGGATCCTGGCCGATAATTTCGCTGGCGCTTCTATAACCAAACATCCGGACAAATGAATCGTTAACAAGTACAAACTTCTTTTTGCTTATGAGTGCAATTCCATCGTGCGACGCTTCGAAAATAGATCTTATTAATAATAAATCTTTTTCCGATTCTTTCTTCAGCGTAATATCTGTAAGTATAACACTGAAGTATTGAATCGAATTATTAACGTCATACGCTGCAGAAAAACTTGCGAGCACATAGATTCGTTGACGTTTTTTATTGATCAATGGTAATTCTATTGATTGGGAACTGTAGGAAGTCAGCTCATTAACATCAAACCGGTATTGATTCAGGTACGAAGTATCAACAAGATCTCCAAAATTCATTCTGGTGAGTTCTTCAATAGTAAATTCAAACGACTCAATGAAATATGGATTTGCATAAGTAATCTTTCCAAAAAGGTCGAGAATACAAATATATTCATGGGAATTAATTACAATATTTCTAAATTTTTCTTCTGACTGCCTTAATTCCTTTTCACTTTTAACCTTGTGTGTTACATTAGAACATAACATGTAATAATTTTCTAGAGAATCTTCTTCAACTATTCCGATCTTAACAGTAAAATATTCTGCTACGCTTTCATCAGCGCCGATTTTTAATTCACCTTCCCAGAATTTATTTTCTTTCAATTTATCGAGCATACTTTCAAAATAAGGGAGATCAATCTGCTGGAATATTTTACCTATAAATTTTCCGTAAACCTCGCTACGTGTTAATCCGAATAATTTTGCTGACGATTCATTCCAGAAAAAGATTCTTCCTTCTTTATCAAAACCGATCACACCGTCAAGAACCTTTGCAGTAATCTGTTGATACTTTCTAAGCTCTTTAATTTCTTCGTCATTAATAGTAATAGTATCAGATTCTTTGGTTATATCTTTTATAAGTACAATAACAAGCTCGGCTTTCGATCCTTCTTCAATTATTGGAATTAATGTAAGGTTTGCCCTGTGTTCGGTGTTGGCTTTTATAAATGGTAATTCGGTCCAAATAGTTTTGTTTGATGAAACAACCGCTTCCAGAAGTTTCTTGAATAGAATTCCAGAGAGTTTTTGAGGGTGTTTATTCCCTCTGGAAATTTCCGGTTCAAAAAGAAATGAAAAATCATCAAAACCTTTAGGAGAGCTTAACTTAATCACTCCGTCTTTATCAACAAACAAATAACTATCGCTTACAAGATTGAGGAAGTTTTGAAAACTAAGTGAGTGAATAAATGCTATTTCCTCTTTAGAAGGATTGATTTTAACATCTTCAACAATAATAACTCCGCCGTTAAACTTTCCTTCCAATAAAATAGGAACGCATTTAACAATAATAGAAATTTTAATACCCGAAATAGTTCTTGCTTTATCAAGTTCTTTTTCGAAAGCGCTTCCATCACGTAACTCATTAAGGTCTTTTCTTAAATCAACTTCTTCGAAGAGACGGTATTCATAAATACTCTTGCCTAAAATATCCGATGGCTTTCCGTTAATTACACCGCTGAAATGGAAAAAGTTATTATTAACAAACTTAACCAGGAAATCATTGTCGAATACAAGTATTCCGATAGGAGCCGTTTCTAAAATACTTCGGTAAAGAGAATCGGATTTTGAAAAGTCGAATGTCTTATCTATTGAAGAATTCATTAATGAATTACCCGGAAGATATTAAAAATCAATTTATAAAAATGATATTATAAAATATAGAATGACGTAACGAAATTATTAAATCGAACATTACAATTGTAAATAGATTCTTTTAAGTATTTTATCCGTTGCGCCGGTATTCTGTTTTACAAAATCTGCACTTATTTTTCCCATTCCGGATCTATATTTAACATCTGTAAATATTTTTCTTAATGCCCGGTATGCTTCATTCTTATTACGGACAACAAGTGCACCTCCCAGGGAAACAAGAGCATTAGCTTCTCTGCTATTTTCAATTTTTGGACCAAAAAGAACAGGTATACCATAAACAGCCGGTTCAAGAACATTGTGAATTCCCTGCTTAAAACTTCCGCCTACATAAGCCGCATCTGCATAAGTGTAAAGTGTAAGCAAAATACCGATGGAATCAATAATTATTACACGTTCATTGTTATAATTATTCATGAAGGAAAATCTAATTGAGCTGTAATAATTAAACAAAGTATTTTCAATTCGTTCCAGATTCGGAATTGTCGGTTCATGCGGAACAATAATAGTAATTACTGACAGATCGTATTCCATAAGTTTCATTAGAGCCGGAAGCATAACGTCCTCATCGTTTTCCCATGAGCTGCCCAGAACAAAAACTTTCTTGCCGTCAAAAAAATTCTCCTTAAACAGTTTTTTCGATTTAGCATCAATGCTCTTATTAAACACACGATCGAACCTGGTATCACCAATAATTTCAATTTTGCTGTCATGGATTCCAAAATCCTTGAAATTAGCCGCGTCCTCTTCAGATACAGTTAGAACACCGGTGATTTTAGAGAAAAGCGATTTATGAAAATCGAAAATAAGCGGAAGTTTACGCATTGTTTGTGAACGCATCGTAGCATCAACAATGAAATAAGGTAATTTCTTTTTATCGAGTTTCCATATCATGTTCGGCCAGATATCGTAGCGCATAAATATTGCAATATTGGGTCTAACATAATTTAAGAAACGTTCCGTTAAAATCGGTGTATCGATTGGAATGTAAGAAATAATATCTGCCAACGGATATTTAATGGAGTTGCGATAACCCGAAGGTGAAAAAAATGTAATTATTATGTTTACATCCATTTCACTTTTTATTTTTTCGATAATCGGTTTTGCCTGTTCAAATTCACCCATCGAGGCAGAATGGAACCAGATCATTTTCTTTTTACGATCGATACCCGCAAGGTTGATTATAAGGTTCTCAAACAATTTTTTTCTATCCTGTAAACCGATCCTTATTTTGGAATTGAATAATGAAAAGAAATAAATAAATATTTTTGCCGGGGGTATTACAAACAGGTTATAAAACAAATACCAGATATTCTTCATAGTTTAGAGAGAAATTGAGTTACATTTTGCAATACAATTTGGGGAGTAATCTCTTTCATACATTTGAAATGTTTCTTAGGACAATTACTCCTACCGATATGACTGCATGGTCTGCAAGATAGTGATTTATTTTCTAAGATTAAATTTGGCACACCGTAAGGACTGAATCCGAATTCTCTAACCGAAGAACCGAATATGGTTATAACCGGAACACCAACCGAAGCAGCAACATGCATCAATCCGGAATCATTACAAATAACAAGTTTACAGTTCCTTATTTCAGAAGCTGTTTGGAAGAGATCATTATCGTTGCTCACATTAATTGAACCATTAACCTGTGATGTAATCAATTCGCATATCTCTTTATCATCCTTTCCGCCAAAGACTAATATTTCATAACCTTTATTAAAAAGTTCGTTCCCTAATTCAATAAAATATTCGGATGGCCAGCGTTTTGTAAAATGTTTTGAACCGGGACACAATCCTATGTAATTCTTTTTAGGAGGTAAACCCGAACTAATATTTTGCGGGGTGTGAAGCTCAAGACCATGTTTATCAAGTTTTAATCCGGGGATCGATTCACAATACCTTTCCGTTATCGATTTAATCTCTTTATAACGATTGATTTTAAATCTTACAAAAAGATATTTATCCCATGTAGGTTTCTTAAAAGAATATGTACTCAGGTTTAAGGAGGTAACTATAAGTCTGCTTCTTATATTATTCTGTAGGTCAACAATAAAATCATATTTATTCCCCTTAAGTACATTAATAAGGAATTTACTTTTTTCGGATCTTGATAACGCATAGACAACATTAATATTCGGGTTGAATTTAATTGCATCAGAATATTCTTCTCTAACAAGGAAATCGATAACTGCATCGGGAAAATGTTTTTTTAAAGCTCTTATAACCGGTGTTGTAATAAGAACATCACCCAGCGAACTGAGTCGGATTATTAAAATTCGATTAATATTTTCCGGTTTCAAGCTCTATTCGAAATAATTTATATGCAAATCTAACCAAATAAAAAAATGCCTTCCACTATAAGTTATTTGTCTGGTAAAAAAATCTTGGTTATTTTTGATACGGATTAAAACAAAAACGGTAGAATTTATGGCAACTTTAGCCGCTCCATTAACCAAGCAATACCCGGATAATTCGCTTGAAAAAAAAGCTTATGATATTGCAGAAAAGTTTAAGGATAATATGCCATTGATGAACGACAGGAACAGGTTGGGATTCAATTTATATAGATACTTAAAAGGTGAAGGCGATACACCGGAAGTAATTATTCGCACCGCCCGTTTTACATTAAACGGAATTACAAAGGATGAACTTGCTGCTAAATTGAATGATGAGATTGCAAAGTTAAAAGAAGAATTGAAAGGTTAGAACTACCATCCGGGAGTTCTAACCCCTGATTTTAATTAGTGACCCTCAGCATCAGCTAGAAACTTTTCTACAAGCAGAACATCTTCTTCGCTTCCAATAAAAATAGGAATTCTTTCATGCAAGGATTCCGGAAGCTTCTCCAAAATTCTTTTCTTACCGTCGGTTGCGCGCCCTCCGGCAGCTTCTACAATAAATGCCATCGGGTTACATTCATAAACCAGACGGAGTTTTCCTTTTTCATTTCTTGTATCGCCGGGATACATAAATATTCCACCGTAAAGTAAGGTTCGGTGAACATCTGCAACCATAGAACCGATGTATCTTGCTTGATACGGCTTTCCATTAAACTTATTCGCCTGAAGATATTTAATATAGTCTTTCAACCCTTTATGCCACGAGAAATAGTTCCCTTCATTAATGCTATAGATTCTTCCCCTTTTGGGAATTTTAATATCGTCATGCGATAGCAAAAATTCACCGAAAGCGGGATCTAAAGTAAATCCATAAACGCCATGACCGGCAGTGTAAACAAAAACAGTGCTGGAACCATACAATATGTAACCGGCAACTTCCTGTTCATATCCGGGTTGAAGGCAATCTTCTAATGTTCCGGGTCCATTACCGGGTGTAACCCGTTTATAAATTGAAAAGATTGTACCGATACTTACATTAGCATCGATGTTGGATGATCCGTCAAGCGGATCGAATAACAAAACATATTTACCTATTTTTTGATGCGGCGGAAGGTGGATTATATCTTCATCTTCTTCGGATGCCATTACACAAAAATGTCCGCCATGATCCATTGCTTTCAGCAATGTTTCATGAGCATAAATATCAAGCTTCTTTACTTCATCACCAGAGATATTACTATCACCTGTGAACCCAAGAATATCGGCTAAACCGGCTTTGTTTACTTCGAGTGAAATTACTTTTGCAGCAAGACTAAGTTGAAGAAGAATCGCAGAAAGTTCGCCGGTTGCTTCCGGGTGAAGTTTCTCGCCTTCTAAAATGTGGCGAGGTAAGGTCATGAATCTTTTTTTTGCCATCTAAGGTGCCTCCCTTATGCAGTTTTGGTTATTTCCTGATCCTTATATTGAAGCTCGTATAATCTATAATAAATTCCCCGTTTGGCAAGTAGTTCCTGATGGTTTCCGGTTTCTTTCAATTCACCTTTGTGCATCACAAGAATTTTATCTGCATTCTGAATAGTTGAAAGACGATGGGCAATAACAATTGATGTTCTGCCAACTAAAAGTTTTTCGATTGCATTCTGTATCAGCTGTTCAGTTTCTGTATCAACGCTCGACGTTGCTTCATCCAGAATTAAAATTTGCGGATTATATGCAAGCGCACGCGCAAAAGAAATTAACTGGCGCTGTCCAACGCTTAATGTTGCCCCTTTCTCTTTAACTTCTTCATCAAATTTATTTGGTAGATTAAGAATAAATTTATCGGCACCTACTGTTGTAGCTGCTTCATAAATCTGTTGATCGCTAATAACTGTATTACCAAGACTGATATTCGATTTAATCGTTCCGCTAAATAGGAATACATCCTGAAGAACCATAGAAATATGTTTTCTAAGATCTCTTTTATTAAGATTACGTATATCAATTCCGTCAAGTGTAATACTTCCCTTTTCGATATCATAAAAGCGTGTTAGAATGTTAACTATACTTGTTTTACCCGCACCGGTGGCTCCCACAATTGCAATAGTTTCACCCGGATTAATCTTGAACGAGACGTTTTTGAGAACATGCTCACCCGGATTATAAGCAAACCAAACGTTATTAAATTCAATTTCACCGCTGACTTTTTGAAGTATTACCGGGGTATCCGGATTTTTAATCATAGTATTATCATCAAGCAGATTAAAAATTCTTTCGGAGGCGGCCATTGCACGTTGCAGAATATCATATTTTTCAGAGAGGTCGCGAACAGGGCGCCAGAACATTTCGATATATTGAAGGAATGCAGTCAAAACACCGAATGTTAATATACCCTGAATAATTTCCCCGCTTGCATACCAGATAACCAAAGATATTGAGACTGCACTTAACAATTCCACAAAAGGGAAAAAGATTGCATAGTAAAAAACTGATCTTATGTTGGCATTTTTGAAATCATCATTTATGGAAGAAAATTTTTCAAGTTCCTGTTTCTCTTTTGCGAACATTTGAACAACATTCATTCCTGTTACATGTTCCTGCATATATGAATTCAACCTCGCCAGATGAGTTCTAACATTCCTATACTCTTCTCTAACTTTTTTTCTAAACAAAAATGTTGCATAGAACAGGAATGGGATTACCGCAAGCGTTACAAGTGTTAACTGCCAGGACATACTGAACATAAAAATAAAAATGAAGACCAGCATAAAGATATCGCTGAATACGGTTATTACCCCGGAGCTGAACATTTCATTTAATGCATCAACATCATTTGTAACGCGTGTAACTGTTCTTCCAACGGGAGTTCTATCGAAGTATTTGAGAGCTAATTTCTGAACATGCGAGAAAAGCTGAATTCTGATATCATAAATAATTTTCTGACCCATTAATTCTGTAAAGTATGTAAGGTAGTATTGAACAACCGCCTGGATAACAAGTGAAGCGAATAATATTCCAACAATAAGCAGAAGTCCATTGTAATCTTTATGCATTATATAATCATCGATGGCAACTTTGCTTAGATAAGGACGTAAAGGACCGAGTGCGGCAACAAGTATGTTAAACAGAATTGCGGCAATAACATACATTTTATATGGCTTAATGTAAACGAGTAGCCGTTTCATTAATTTAGAATCGTATGCTTTACCAAGTATTTCGTCTTCGCGCTGTTCGGCCATTGTTAATCCATTTCGGAAAGTTCTTCTTCAAGTAATTGCCGCTTATTAAGATCGGCGTAAATTCCATTCAGTTCAATCAATTCTTCGTGAGTTCCTTCTTCGGCAATTCTTCCTTCTTCAATTACAAATATTTTATCTGCATCTTTAACCGTTGATATTCTATGACTGATAATAATGCTTGTTCTGTTCTTCATAAATTGTTTAAGTCTTCTTAGAATTTCCTCTTCGGTATTAGTATCAACAGCAGAGAATGAATCATCAAGAATTAATATTTTGGGATCGATAGCAAGTGCGCGGGCAAGTGTAGAACGCTGTTTCTGACCGCCCGATAATGTTATTCCCCTTTCTCCCAGAATTGTTTCGAAACCTTTTGGAAAACTTTCTACGTCTTTAGAAAGCTGGGCAATATCTGCTGACTTTTCTATCGCGTTATCTGGAATTCCATCCAGACCATAAATAACATTATTCGCAAGTGAATCTGAAAAAAGGAAATTCTCCTGTGAGACCATTCCAATCTTTTTACGAAGAATCTGTATAGGAATATTTTTTACATTCACTCCGTCAATTAAAACCTCCCCGCCCGTTGCATCATAAAAACGCGGGATTAAATTAACCAGCGATGTTTTTCCCGTACCTGTTTTTCCAATAAATGCTACTGTATTCCCTTTTTCAATTTTTAGATTTATCTCTTTAAGAACCGGTGGTAAATTAGATGCATACCCGAACGAAACATTTTTAAACTCAATTTCACCATTAATCTCATTTACATTATAATCGGTATTTACAGTATCCTGAATTTCGTAAGGTTCATTTAAAATTTTCAATAAGCGTTTCATACTTGCTTCGGCTTGCTGAATCATAGTTGCAACCCATCCAAAAGAGATCATTGGCCAGATTAACATTCCAAGGTATGCGTAGAATGCAACCAATTCACCAATAGAAAAATTCCCTTCTATCATTTGAGTTCCACCTGACCATAAAACAATAATGAATGAAAGTCCCGCAATTACAAGGAAGACAGGAATAAACATTGCTTGCAATTTAACAAGATCCATTTTACGCTTTAGATATTCTTTGCTTTCATACTTGTAATTTTCTGTTTCGTAATCTTCTCTTCCATAGGATTTTATTACTCTAATACCGGAAAAGTTTTCCTGTGCGCGTGCAGTTAAATCTGCAAATTTCTCCTGTATCTTTGTATATTTTGCGTGAACACGGCTCATTACATAATAAACCACTAAAGTCATAAATGGCGATGGAAGAAGTGCATAAAGTGTAAGGAGCGGATTCATAGAGAGCATAATAAAAAATACAAGCAGAAATTTTGTCCCGTTATCAATTGTGTACATTACAGAAGGACCGACAAAGCTTCTAACGGCGTTAATATCGTTTGTGGCATGGGACATAATATTGCCGGTAGAATTATTCTGATAAAACCTCAAAGATAATTTTTGAAGGTGATTCCAGAAATCGTATCGGAGATCGTTTGCTATTTTCCACGAGGTTACTATAATTGTCTGGCGAATAAGAAATCTGAACACACCGGCAAGGAGTGAAGTAAGTACAATAAGTAGAACAAATTTTAATACAGCTTCAGGAACAGCGTTTTTTTCTATCACATTAATGCCCTGTTTGATTAGCTGGGGGATGTAAACCT
>JBBIHP010000034.1:0-25788 GCA_037446915.1 Ignavibacteria bacterium | reverse complement strand
ATATGCTTTCTCTACCAAGACGTTCTCTGCGGTCTATCCATTTATCCAGTTTGGAGATGAAAAATCCGAACAATGCCAGTCCGGCTAATATTAAAATTGTTACCAGAATAAAAACAATTGTATAGAGACTCAATACATCTTCTCCTAGTTTTATAAATGAAAGCTAATATTTTTTTTGATATTATGGATTGTGAATTGCTAAGTTTCCAAAGAGACTTCTCAAAATAAAGGTGAAACTCATGTCCATTATCCTCAACGGTTCAAATCTTACAGTAGAAAAATTAACTGCAATTGCACGTTACAATGAAAAAGTAGAATTAGCTCCTGATGCATTAGAGAGAATTAAAGTCTGCAGAGCAATGCTTGAAGAAAAAATTAGTGCTCGGGAAATTATGTATGGCGTAAACACCGGAATAGGTGAGTTTTCAGAAGTTGTATTAAACGATGACCAGGTAAAAGATTTTCAGAAATATTTAATTTACAATCATGCCGCGGGAATAGGCGACCCGGCACCAATTGAGTATGTTCGCGGTGCTATGGCAGGAAGAATTAATGTTCACGCGCATGGTATGAGCGGAATTCGCCCGGAAATTACACTTACATTGGTTGAAATGCTTAACAAAGATGTTACTCCTGTTGTTTGCCAGAAAGGATCTGTTGGTGCATGCGGAGATCTTGCACCGATGAGTCAAATTGCACTATTAATGATGGGCGAAGGCGAAGCTTATTACAAAGGAGAACGTTTACAAGGTAAAGTTGCTTTTGAAAAAGCGGGTATTAAAATTCCCGGTCTTCAGGCACGAGACGGACTTGGAACAATTAATGGATCTAATCTTCTTACTGCAATGAGTGCAATTCATCTTTTTGATATTAACCGATGGCTTAAGCAAGCCGAAATTGCATGCGCTATGACTCTTGAAGCTCTCTTTGCAAATCTTAAACCTTATGATACGCGATTGCATGAAGTACGCGGATTTTCAGGTGCAGTGCGGAGTGCTAAATCAATTCTCAAATGTATTATGGGAAGCGATTTGCAAACCGGCAAGCTTAAAACTAAAGTGCAAGATGCTTATTCAATGCGTTCAACTCCTCAAGTAATTGGCGCCGCTCACGATGCAGTCCGATGGGCTAAAGAACAGGTTGAGATTGAATTAAACGGTGTTGGAGATAATCCCATTTTTATGCCCGAATACAAATTAACTCTCACGGGTGCAAACTTTCAGGGAACACCTGTTTGCTTACCAATGGATATGGTTGGCGCCGCAGTTACAATGGTTAGCGTTCTATCAGAACGCCGATTAAACAGATTGTTAAATCCAGCATTAAGTGTTGGACTACCCGAGTTTCTGACAAAAGGAGCAGGAATGTTTTCTGGTCTTATGCTCAGTCAATATACCGCCGATACATTGATTGCCGAACAGAGAATTCTTTCGATGCCGGCGTCAATTCAATCTATACCCGCAGCGGCAGATCAGGAAGATTTTGTTTCGATGGGAATGAATACTGCAATTAAAAATGCACAAATTCTTGATAACGCATTCGGAGTATTAGGAATAGAATTTATTGCAGCAGCACAAGCTCTCGACTTCCGGAATTTTACAAATGGAAAAGGTGTAGCAAAAGCCCATAAAGTTGTTCGTAAATATGTTGAACATCTGGATGTTGACCGTCCGTTATATCCGGACCACACAAAAATGAAAGAGGTTGTAAAGAGTTGTGAAATATTGGAGGAAGTTGAAAAAGAAGTTGGCTCGCTTGAATAACAAATTATAGAATTATATTAGAAATTTATTAAACAAAAAAAGGGCTTTGTAGTACAAGCCCTTTTTATTCCGGACTGATATCAAACTCCTTTTCTATGCTTACTTTTTTTTCAGTAAGATCATCAGAAACATTAAACACTATTTTGTATTTGCCCGGTTTATAGGAAGAATCTATCTGGAGTTGAGTTTCGATTAGTAAATCCGAAATTTTTTCTTTTGATTTCTGGTCAATCAATCCATCTCCAATGTTTTCTAATTTTTTACCATCTGGCGTAATTAAATCAGCCGTATAGGAAAGTTTTGAGGAATATTCCTCACCAGTTTTATTCTGAGTAAATCCTTTTACTCTACACGATGCATTTAACTCCCAGCCCTCTTCCATTGAATAAGTAAATGCTTCCGCAGAGAACAACTCAAGCTTTTCTTCTTTTCTTGAACATGCTAAAACAAAAAAGATTAGAAAAAGGGCCGGATAAATCCGACCCTTGTAAAATATTTGCATATATTCTTTGATTCTGTTGAAAATTAATTGTTCTTCTTAAACTCTTCCATGAATGCTACTAATTCCTCAACTCCTTTTTTCGGGAATGCGTTATAAATTGAAGCACGTATTCCGCCGACACTTCTATGTCCTTTTAACCCATCAAATCCTTTCTTCTTTGCTTCATCAATAAACTTCTTTTCAAGATCTTCATTAGGTAAGCGGTAAGTAACATTCATTAACGAACGGTCTTCAACTGCAGTTGTTCCCTTATAAAATCCGCCGCTTCCATCAATTGTATCATAAAGAATTTTAGCTTTATCAAGATTACGCTTATACATTTCATTAAGTCCGCCCATATTTAAGAGCCATTTAAATACTAATCCCGCAATATATATTCCAAATGTTGTTGGCGTGTTATACATCGAATCGTTCTCAACATGTATTTTGTAATTCATATATGTATGAAGCGAATCGGAACTTCTTTCAAGAAGATCTTTGCGGATTATTACAACTGTAACACCGGAAGGACCGATATTCTTCTGCGCGCCGGCATAAATTAATCCGTATTTGTTTATATCGAGCATTTTGTGAAGGAAGTCTGATGAAGCATCGCATACAAGAGGAACATTACCAACTTCGGGTTCATTGCGCCACTGTGTTCCGTAAATTGTATTGTTAGATGTAAAGTGAACGTATGATGCATCAGGATCGAGTTTCAATTCCGATTGTTTTGGAATGCGTACAAAACTTTCGCTTTCGGTTGATGCCGCAATATTAACAGCGCCAACACGTTTTGCTTCTTTAACAGATTTTTTTGCCCACGAACCGGTTACAATATAATCAGCTTTGTTTTTAGGAGGCATCAGGTTTAAAGGTACCATCGAGAATTGAAGCGTTGCACCGCCCTGTAAAAACAGGATTGAATAATTATCGCCGATATTTAAGAGCTTGCGTAAATCAGCATCAGCATCTTTTATAATGCCGTCAAATATTTTTCCGCGGTGACTCATTTCCATAACACTCATACCGCTTCCTTTATAGGAATACAAATCTTTCTGAGCATCAAGCAATACTTCTTCCGGTAAAATAGCCGGTCCCGCACTTAAATTATAAATTCTCTTTTCCATTTTTAGTTCTCCATTTATTAATGTTTCGTAGCTAAATCACGTGTATTAGCAAACCATCTCTAAGTTTCGGTTCAAACCAGGTTGACTTAGGAGGCATAGTTTCTCCGGCATCGGAAATGTTAATTAAATCATCAACCGAAACAGGAAACATTGAAAATGCAACAGCTGCTTTTCCATTATCAACAAGTTTAATTAATTCTTCTGTGCCGCGTATTCCGCCAATAAAATCGATTCTGTTATCAGTTCGCGGATCTTCAATTCCAAGCACCGGATGTAATAAATAATTTTGTAAAATACTTACATCAAGATTATCGCCTATAGAATCCGCATGTTTTACATTTTGATTAGGTTTCAGCAAGTACCATTTCTTATCAATATACATAGAAATATTTTTTGCAGAAGCCGGTGATGACGAGGAGGTTTCTTCAATGCTAAAATTTGTTTTTACTTTTTCGATGAATTGTTCTTTGCTCATTCCTCTTAGATCGTGAACAACACGGTTGTATGGCATAATTCTTAGCTGATCTGCCGGAAATAGAACAGCAAGAAAGAAATTATATTCTTCGCCCCCGTTATGATTAGCATTCTCTTCCTTTTTAACTTTTTGTGTTCTGCTTGCACTTGCTGCGCGGTGATGTCCATCTGCAATGTAAAGGTTTTTTACTTTTGCAATTGAATTAATAATTACTTTCTCTGAATCAGGATTTATAATCCAGATCTGATGCTTAATTTTATCCGGTGCTGTAAAATCATATAATGGTTCATCATTCTTCATTGTATCATTAACAACTTTATCAACTTCCGGAATACCTCGGTAAGTTAGAAACACCGGTCCTGTTTGTGCTTCGGTTGTTAGAATGTGATTCGTACGGTCATCTTCTTTTACCTTTCTTGTCTTCTCGTGTTTCTTTATCACATCATTATTGTAATCTTCAACCGAAAATGTTGCGGCAATACCAACCTGTGAATGATTACCCATAGAAAGTTTGTAAATATAGAGATGCGGTTCGTTATCCTGAATCAGTGGTGCTTCTTCTTTCAAACGTAAAAAATTCTCCCGTGCTTTCAAGTAAACTTCTTTTGAATAGACATCAATATCTGCAGCCATTTCAATTTCGGAACGTGTTACTCGTAATAAACTAAGAGGATTTCCTTTTGCAAGTTCTGCTGATTCCTCTCTATTAACTACATCATAAGGAACACTTGCAACAAGATGCGCAACTTTACTATGTGGTCTTACTGCATTAAAGGGACGTATAACTGCCATTTATTCTCCTGAAAATTCTAAATTTTGGTAGTGAAAATTAGCACTTATGGTTATGATTGTAAAATTAAATCGGGATGGATTTTAGTAAAAACGAATGAAATTTGAGAGCGGCAGAGCAATATTTTAATACCATGCCGCTCTTTGTTTATTAACTTGTCTTTATTGAATCATTTTAATCATAATGCCGATTTCTTCAACCATTTCGCTAGTATTTCCGCTGAAACCAACACTTTTAAACCGGACATTTCCATTTCCGTCAATAATAAATTTGGTCGGAATTCCGGATACTTTGAAAGCCGAGACAACTTCATTTTTATCATCCATTAAAACGTGGAACGGATAATTATTCTTTTTTATGAAATCCGAAGCGTTCTTTACTTTATCTTCAACATTTTCCCATGTATTAAGAAAAAGAAATTTTGTTTTACCTGTCGATTCATATTTTTCAACTGCTTCTTTCATACCCGGGAATGAAGCGAGACATGGACCACACCAGGTTGCCCAGAAATCAACAATTACAACTTTACCTTTGAAGTCGGACAAAGAAACAGTTTTGCCATCAAGATCAACAAGAGTAAATTGAGGTGCCGGTTCATTTATTAAATCTTTGCTAAGCTTAGCCATTAGTTTTGCAGTGGCGGCATCTTCAAATTTTTTAAAGTAAGACTCAAATTCATTTTCCTTTCCGCCGGTTTTAACAAATGCTTCCTTTAACATCACCTTCATATTAACAGTACTAACAGCTTTCTGAAAAAATTCTTCAAGTTCTTTTTTTGCAACAATATATTTACCATTTGCAAGCAAACCGGAGATATATCTTTCATTTAATTCTGGTTCTTCTTTGTTTGTTAATTGAACAGCTTCAGTTAAAGCTTTCTCAGCTTCTGCATTTTTATTCTGTTTAAGTAAAATTGCTCCGTAAGTATCCATTACCATACCCAGAGAATATTTGCGGGATTTTTCCCATTCCTTTGTAGAAGATAACTGAGGACGTTTACCTTTAGGATTTGCAACATCATCCTTTGCCAGCTGAATCCCCTTTAATGCAAGTTCTTCGGCGATGTTTAAATTTTCATCCTTTTCGTAAAGAGACCATGCTAAGGAATTATACATTGTTGAGTTTGCATTCTGGTAGGATTTTAAGAACTCAACAGCTTTAGTAATATTATTTTCTTTCTGTAAAGATGATATGATATCATTGTACATATAATTTATGTAAGAATAGTTCGGATTATTGATATCAATCTTTGGATATGTACTTTCGAACGTTTTCAGGAATTCAATTTTCTCTGAAGCAGTCTTTAGCTGCCGATACTCCTGAAATTTTAGAACAGGAATAAATTTACCATTTGGAAATTTTTCTTTGTATTCTTTTTCTAACGCCATTGCTTTATCTACCATTCTATTCGATCTGTACAGACTAAGCAATTGCCATGTGTCATCATCGTTGCCTGAAACCGTTTTTTCATACTCTTCTATTTCTTTTGTAATTAATTCATCAGCATTTTCCTTGTTAACATTTCTTATCAAATATAGATAGATACTAATAAAGTCTTTTTTGCTTGCGGGGAATAATTCGAATTCTTTCTTAAGTAAACTATAAGCAGCCGGCAGATCCGGGTCAAGTTCAAATGCCTGAAACCATGAAGCATAACCCATTGCTAATCCTGCAAAACTATTTTTTAAAGTATTTCCTTTTGTATCGAAAAGACTAATCATATATAATTTCTTGTTGTTATCATCAAATCCTTCCTCACCTTTAAATCTTATTACAATTCCGGTTGTAGAGTCTGCAGTATTAAAACTACCAGTCCACAAGTTACCCTTCTTTACAAGATCATACTCCTCTGTTGAATCTATGTTTTTACTGTATTTGGAAACATATGCTTTAACCCATGTAGATTTTTCCAGAATTGTATTTTGCGGATTATAAGTAATTGTGATTTTTGCACCCGGTACCGGTTTTTGTGGCGAAAATGAAAAATTCTTGTCGCCGGCAAATATTATTGATGTTAAACAAACTAACACTGTTAGCATGGTTATTGCGGATTTTAAACGGTTCATCTTTTCACCCCATTTATTTTATGGATTTAGTGTTTCTTTAAATTGAATACTGGCTCATAAAAATAAGTATAATCATTGCTTGCTACAACTTACATAAGGGGAATTTATTTTCATTATTAATTGTTTTATATAACTGAAAGGGGAAATTTTATGCAAACAGAAGCAAAATATTTTACACCCGCCGAAGCTGTAAGGACTTTACCGCTTGTAAAAAAAATTGTTTACGACATACTAAGCGATGCTTCGGAATTCCGGATTATTTCTTCCAGTCTTGCTGTAAATGTTGAGGACGAGCCCGACGTAAAAAGACTTACACATAATATCGAGGGATACATTAAAGAGCTGGAAGAGATCGGCTGTTATTTTAAAGACTGGAATTTCCAGTTAGGACTTGTTGATTTTCCTTCCATAATAGATGGTAAAGAAGTAATGTTATGCTGGCGGAGTGACGAAGATAGTATCAAATTTTATCATGGAATTGATGAGGGATATGTGGGTAGAAAACTAATTCCGGATGAATATTTAAAATAAAAAGTCCGCTTATTTTAGAGCGGACTTTTAGACATTTCCCAATTAAAGTTAATTTTTATGTTCTTCTATTCTGTATGTATGTGTAATTTCAACTGCTTTCTGAAGCATAGCAGTAACACTGCAATAAGTTTTTAAGGAGAGTTCTATTGCTCTTTCAACTGCTTCTTTAGGAATTTCTTTTCCGTAAAAAACATATTCAAGATTAATTTTTGTATAAACCTGGGGATGAGTATCTTGAACATCTGCAGTAATATTCATTTCGAAACCATCAATATTTATTTTTTTCTTTTTCAGAATAACAACAACATCACTACCTGTACATCCTGCTAATCCAAGTAGGATTAGTTCTTTGGGTCTGATGCCGGCATTACTTCCGCCAAAATCTTCGGGACCATCCATAACCACCCAATGATTAGAATCGGTCTTACCCATAAAAGTAACGCCCTGAATATGTTTTACAACAGCTTTTTTAGTAGCCATTCATTTCTCCATTTAAATATTTTCTAATGGTAATATGATGAAGAATCAACAACAAAGTTTCAAACAAAGCCAAAATTAAACACCAATATCTTCATACCATAGTTGCGGATTATTCTTTATAAAATCCTCCATCATCATAACACATTCGTGATCATTCAAAATTTCCAAATCAACTCCGCAAGAGCGCACGTAATCCTCGGGTCCCTTAAAATTTTTGTTTTCACCAACAACAATTTTAGGGATTTTATAAAGTAATGCAGTTCCGCTACACATATCACACGGGGAAAGCGTAGAATATAAAACAGCCCGCTGATAATCTTTTGCACTTAATCTTCCGGCATTTTCTATACAATCCATTTCGGCATGAAGAATAGCACTTCCTTTTTGAACACGCCTATTATGTCCTCGTCCAACAATTTTTCCATCAATAACCAGAACGGAGCCGATTGGAATTCCGCCTTCGGCTAAACCTTTTTTTGCTTCTTCAATTGCTGCTTTCATAAAAATGTCTGTCATAAGTCCCCTTTTTTTCTGTAATTAATATGGATAAAAAACGTAAAACAAAACCGAGAATACAAAGAAGATCCACATTCCGCTTGATACCTGTCTTATTCTTCCAGCAAAAAACATTGCTAAAGGATAAACAACAAATCCGGCTGTCATTCCTATTCCCAGGTTATAAGTAAAACACATTAACGTCATTGTTACAAATACCGGGATCGATTCCGCAAGGTCATCGAACTTTAAATTAGCAACCGGACTTATCATTAGTAAACCAACTATTATAAGAGATGAGCCATAAGCGTAAGCCGGGATTGCCGAGAAGAGGGGTGCGAAAAAGAGCGCTGTTAAAAATAAAACCGCTGTAACAAGAGCTGTTAAACCTGATTTTCCACCGGCTTCTATTCCTGTAGCTGATTCTATATATGTTCCGGTAGTAGAAGTACCTAAGAGTGAGCCGGCTATTGTAGCAAGTGCATCGCACAACATCGGTTTTTCAATTTCCGGCATGTTTCCATTTTCATCAAGCATCTTTGCTTTATAACCAAGTCCCAGCAGCGTACCCATTGTATCAACAAAGTCCATTACAAATACTACCAGTACAACAGAAAAGAATCCCCAGCTAATTGCACCCAATACATCAAGTTGCAAAAGAACCGGACTTATATCAGGTGGTAAACTTATTATCTTATCCGGGAATGGAGAAACCTTAAAAATAAATCCGATTAATGCTGTAACCAATATTCCAATAAGAATTGAACCGTTGATTTTTTTTATCATTAAAATTCCAATCAGCAGAAAGGAGAATATTCCCAGAAACACTGCGGGATCCTTAAAATTCCCGACATGAACAGGTGCGCCGGGCACGCCAATCTTAACTATTCCTGTTTCATTCAGTCCGATAAATGCAAGGAATAATCCTATTCCCGCAGCAAATGCAATTTTTAAGCTTTCGGGAATTGAATAAGCAAGCCAGCTTCTTACTTTAAATATTGTAAGAATCGTAAATAAAACACCACCTATAAAAATTGCCCCAAGAGCAGTCTGCCAGCTATAACCTAATACGTTAACAACAGTATACGCGATGAATGCATTTTCTCCCATATAAGGTGCAATTGCAAAAGGGCGTTTTGCATAAACACCCATCAACAGAGTTCCGAAGAATGCGCTAATAATTGTTGCAACCATCGAGGCTCCAAAAGGCATTCCAGCAGCTTCTAAAATTTTGGGATTAACTATAATTATGTAAGCCATAGTTATAAAAGTTGTTGCGCCCCCAATTATTTCCTGTCTAACCGAAGTTCCAAGACGATCGAGCTCGAAAAATTTTTTTAGCATCATTCCCTCTCTGTTGAATTGTTTTCCATCAACTAAAATTGATTTGTCCTCCAACAAGAAATATTTATTTTTTGAATAAGTATAAAATTATCGAAATGATAAGACTTAGTAATATTGATGTTACTATAGGGAAATAAAAAGTGAAATTTTTGCCTTCTATTTTAATATCGCCGGGTAATTTTCCAATAAGAGGAATTTTATCCCAATAACTAATTGCTAATCCGGCAACAACTAAAATTACTCCGGTTATAATTAAATATTTACCGAGTGATTGGAATTCGTTCATAATAAAAAGTGTTTGTAATAAATATAAAATAATTAGCGCCAATATGCATTAAGGTTTTCATCTTATAATAAAGCTTATTAGATTACATTAAAAAAATAGTGAACTATGATACAAGACATGCCAACAAAGCACATTGATTTAATTGGATTTCCGATGGATCTTGGAGCCGACCACAGAGGTGTGGACATGGGACCATCTGCACTCAGAATTGCTGGAATTCAAAAAAAACTCACAAACCTTGGATATACCGTATCCGATCTTGGCGATATTTCGATACGCATTCAGGAAATTCAGCAGATAAAAAATCCACGGCTTAAATACCTCGATGAAATTATGAAGACAACCGATATACTTGCAAAGAAAGTTGAAAAATCACTTGCCTCGGATCATTTTCCATTATGTCTTGGTGGAGATCACTCGATGGCTATTGGTACTATTGCCGGAATTTCTTCTTATTGCAAAAGCAACAATATAGAACTTGGCTTAATATGGATTGATGCACATGCCGATTTGAACACCGAGGAAACGACCCCATCGGGAAATATTCATGGTATGAGCGTTGCTGCTTCTCTTGGTTATGGTAACAAAAAATTAACTGAATTGTTTGGATTTTCTCCAAAGGTAAAACCGGAAAATGTTGCAATGATTGGATTAAGAAGTGTAGATGCGGGTGAACGTGAGCTTATAAAGAAATTGAATCTGAAGGTTTACACGATGACAGATATAGACCGTAAAGGAATTGGATTCTTGATTGATAAAATTCTCAAGGACTTAAAAACACGTGTTCAGCATATACATGTTAGTTTTGATGTTGATAGTATTGATCCGGTTACTGCACCGGGAGTTGGAACTCCTGTTAGCGGTGGACTAAGTTACCGAGAAGCACATCTTCTTATGGAATCGATTGCTGAATGCGGATGTATGTCCTCGCTTGAGGTTGCAGAAGTTAATCCGATTCTGGATAATAAAAACCGGAGCGCTGAAATTACTGCGGAACTGGTTGCCTCAAGCATGGGTCTAAGAATTATTTAATTGTGTAACTCTCCTTTGTATTGTTAGCATATTCAATAATAATTATATTCGGAACAGAAATTAAGGATGATTTTTTTTGAAACTGAAAACCCTTATACCGAAATCGGAAGCAAGAAAAATTGTTATTAAGCGAAGGAGTGAATTTACCGCATCGGATTTTCAGTCCAAGATTAAATTAATATTCGATCGTTTTACAGCAACGGATGATTTTGTTAATGCAAAGAGAATACATACTTATATCTCTACACGCCCTGGAGAAATTGATACCCGGAAATTGGTTGATTACATGGTCGAATGCGGCAAGCAGGTAATAATTCCCAAGTTGAACAAGAAAACCGGGAAATTCAACCGTGCAAATTTTATAAGCTGGGATCACATGGTTAAAAACAGCGACGGCTATCTTGAGCCCAATGTTGGTATTGATGAAGATTTGAGCGACATTGATCTAATAATTGTTCCTGCTGTTGCAGTTTCTATATTGGGTCAGCGGATTGGACACGGCGGCGGTTATTACGATAAACTTTTGAAAAATACATTTGCCACAAAAGTTGTATTCGCTTTTGAATTTCAGGTGTTCGATTACATTGAATCTAACTTACATGACGTTAGAATTGATAAAATAATAACCGAGCTAAGAATAATTAACACCCGTCCGCCAATTAACAGATCTTCTGAGCCACTCTGATTTATGGAAGAAAATAATTTTCCGAACATATTTGATGAGAAGTATGATACAACACCGGGCCCGCAATATAATAGACTGGAACGCTCCGGATCAGATGTTATAATTGCCGGTGTCTGTTCCGGTATTGCAAAATATTTTAATGCCGATCCTTCCATTATAAGATTGATAGCTACGTTAAGTTTACTTCTCGGTGCATGGGCAATAGCAGCATACTTAATTCTGGCTTATCTTCTGCCTAATCAAAAAAATATTGAACCATTACCGGAAACAGAAATTGCACTACAACGGAAAGTAAACGCAAGAACCGTTATAAGCAGCTTGTTGATTTTAGCCGGACTCTATTTCGGATTATCGTCTTTAGGATTGTTCGTTCCATGGCCGGTCTTCTTTATTTATAATTCATTTCTCATTTCCTTTAGTGCTATTGGATTCGGAATATTTCTTTTCGGCAAGTTAAAGAAAGAGAATATTGGCATGGAAATGACACCCGTTGAAAAATTCTACCGGGTAAAGAGAGGAAAAATTCTTTACGGAGTCTGCAGCGGAATATCGAGGTATTTTAATAATTCAGATGTAACTACAATCAGAATAATTTTGGTAATTACAACCTTACTTACTCTTGGCTTAATGATGATAGGATATTTTTTAATTGCTTCACTAACTAATTATGAAGTTGAATAAATGACTTTCACTAACAAAAAAATATTCGGGCTTATACTGGTATCATCAGGCTTCTTAATTCTTGCATCTCAACTGAAACTGTTAAAGATAGAGCTGTTCCAAATATTGGGTGCCGCTCTGATTTTGCAAGGAATAACTTCAGTTAGTATATCATTTAAACAAAACCGGCGGGATCTGCTTTTTCTTTTCACCGTTATGTTTTTGGTAGGAATAATTTTTATAACGAAATCTTACTTTGTTATTAGAGAAACCCGCGAAATTGTTTTTACTTCAATATTATTTATTTCCGGCGGAGCTTTTCTAATGTTATTTATAGAAAACATGAAAGAAAAGTTTTTCCTTTATACCGGTTTAATGTTTTTATTCATCGGGTATTTATCAACTACTCTTTTACGGGATGCCGGCATTACAAAGTATGCCGATACATTAGGCGGACTGGTAAAAGATTTCTGGCCGGTTGTCCTTATAACAACAGGATTGCTCCTTTTCCTCAACAGAAAAAAATAAAATTGTATCTACTTTCTTATTGCTAATGTACCTTCCAGATAACTTTGAATAGAAGGAGTTGGCGAGCCGGTATTGGATTCAACTGTAATTCTTATTCTATCTATTTGCTCTTTAGGTAAAAATGGAAATGAGGTTAGCCGTAAGTACTCATTCTGGTTTGGCGAATAAACACCGATGGAGTAGGATTGACTTTTACTAACCACCCAAATTTGATAACCCTGATTAGGTTGTAATGGGCGTGCATTCTTAAATTGAATTAATCCTTCTTTTTGATCGAATGCAAGAAATATTCTTGCGGATGCTTTATCGTTCGCATCGCCAGATGTCAGGTTTACAATTGTAACATCGCGGTTGTTAAAAAATTCGATCAATGATATATAATTACTTATAAAATTATTTGATGTAACCAAATCACTTTTCATAGAAGTAATACTGCGTTCCAGTTCCTCAATTTTATTATTAGCTTCACCAACGGTTATATATGTATAATAACCTAAAATTGTAAAGAGAAGAAGAGTTAATATTATTGCTATCCATCCCGCAAAACCACCGGTCGGTTTTTCCTGTGGCGGAGCTTGTAATACTGGCTGCTGCTGTGCGGGGAATAAAGTCTGCGGCTGATCCGGAATGATGCTATCTATTTTGGTTGAACCCCGTTTCCTATCTTCGTCTATGCTTGTATTAATAAATTCACCGCTGGTAAGTTTTGTAGATTGTCTCGGTTTCAAAAAATTTAACGTCTGTTTTGTATCTTGTTTGGTCTCGGGTTCGGGAAATTCTTTCGATTCCGTTATAAAAGTTTTACCGGCAATGGGTTTTGATTCTGTAAATGTCGGTTTATACTCAAAAGTTTGTGTTGCTTTTTGTTTCTCTTCTCTTATTCTAGTTTTTATTTCGTCTTTTAAGCTTATCAATTTTTTTGCAATGCTATCTTTAATTGAAGGATCGGGTTGTTCAAGATCGAGTATAACTGGTATCATCGAAATTATATTTTGCAAATCACCAAGTTCATTTTGTGGAAGTTCGCCGCCGGCAACAACATAATCTTTGAATTGAACAAAGTTATCTTTATCCATACATCCGGCAGCAAATCCGGCAATCATTTCGCTAATTGGATTTGATGCCATCATTACTCCTTAACCATAAAATCTCTTAAACTATGTAAAGCATTCATAACCTTACTTCGTACTGTTTCAACAGGAACATTTAGTTTATCTGCAATTTCATCTATTGTATATCCTTCGTAATAGGCAAGGTGAAGAACATACTTTTGTGTATCCGTCAATTTTGTAAGTGCCCGCTCTACTTTTGGTTTTAAACTTACTGCAGTTTTGAGATCAAGACTATCCATTTGAACGGGGAATGTTGGCAGTATAAAATAATCTTCGTAATTATCATCATAAATCTCACCCGTATTTGCCGGAGATCTCCCGCGCCGGAGAGCATCAATTGCCAGATTACGAGTTAATGATACGAGCCAGCTATAAACAGACCCGTTTCTAAAATCAAAATGATTGATCTTTCGCCAGATTATTACAAATACTTCGGTTAGAATTTGCTCTGATGTTGCCTGATCGGGAGAAATTTTTTTTATAATTGTATATAGAAGAGCTGAATATCTGTCGTATAATTCTTCAAGCGCCCTGGATTCAAACTTGGCGATTTCCTGCATCAGTTCAATATCGCTTAAGTCTTTGAATTTACTCAATTTATTCCAGATTTTTATTTTATTGCAGTCAAAGGTATAACTAAGGTCATTAAAAATCAATTTGTCCGCATCCCGTTCGAACATGTTAATCGAAATGAATAGTAATTTTGTCTGTAGGATTAATTCATTTTTGCAGGAGTTAGTCCGCCCACAAACAATCAACTTTTTATTATATTTGCAGCACTTTTTAAAGAGAAAATAAAATATGACATCCAATGAAATACGAGACCAATTTTTAAACTTTTTCAAGGACAAGGAACACAAAATTGTTCCAAGCGCACCAGTTGTTCCGCATGGAGATCCGACACTCCTTTTTACAAATGCCGGAATGAACCAATTCAAAGATGTTTTTTTAGGAACTGGCTTGCGCAATTATAAAAGAGCTGTTGATACGCAAAAATGTATCCGTGTTTCCGGTAAGCATAATGACCTTGAAGAAGTTGGACACGATACATATCATCATACATTTTTTGAAATGCTTGGCAACTGGTCTTTTGGTGATTATTATAAGCGAGAAGCAATTAAGTGGGCATGGGAGTTGTTAACTGAAAAATGGAAGCTCCCCAAAGAACGTTTATGGGCAACGGTTTACAGAACAGATGATGAGGCAATGGAATTCTGGAAAAGTGAAACCGAAATTAAACACGATCACATTTTACGTTTTGATGAAAAAGATAATTTCTGGGAAATGGGCGAAACCGGTCCGTGCGGTCCCTGTTCCGAAATTCATATTAATCTTAGTGACGATTACGACAATCCTAAATATGTAAATGCCGGAGATCCTAAATGCATTGAAATCTGGAATCTCGTTTTCATTCAATATAATAGAGATGAGTCTGGAGAGCTTCATGAACTCCCCGCGAAACATGTTGATACAGGAATGGGATTCGAAAGAGTTTGCGCTGTACTTCAAAAGAAAAATTCGAATTACGATACTGATGTTTTTACACCTATAATAAATGCTATAGAAAAACTGAGCGGCGTTAAATACGATAACAATTTGCCCGCAGATGATAAATCCAGCGCCGGTTTAACAAACATTGCAATGCGTGTTATTGCAGATCATATCCGAACATTAACATTTGCTATTGGCGATGGCGCAACACCGGGCAACGAAGGCCGCGGTTATGTGCTGAGAAGACTTTTAAGGCGTGCTGCCCGATATGCAAGAAAACTTAATCTAAACGAACCGTTTATGTATAAACTGGTTAGTGTTGTCGTTCAAAATTTTTCCCACGTCTTCCCCGAAATTAAATCGAACAAATCTCAGATTGAAAAAATTATTAAAGCAGAAGAAGAAAGCTTTAATGCTACGCTCGACCGCGGAATTGAATTATTTGAAAATCTTATCGGCAAATTAAAATCAATGAATGAAAATGTAATATCCGGGGATGATGTTTTTAAGCTTTACGACACCTTCGGCTTTCCAATAGATTTAACCGCAGTAATGGCGCGCGAACAGGGGTTTTCGATTGACGAATCCCGTTTTGATGAACTTATGAACGAGCAAAGAGAACGTGCTCGTAAATCTACCAGGGATAAACAATCATCAACTTCTGTTGCTCTTGAATCACTCGACGAATTTATAATCACATCAAATCAACCGACTCAATTTACAGGTTATGACGAGTTGAGTACCGAAGCCGTAATCGTCGGGTTAAAATCTTCTGGCCAGCAGTCGTTCGTCATCCTGAACAAATCTCCATTCTATGTTGAATCCGGCGGACAGGTTGACGATACCGGGAACATAATTATTGGCGACACACATTTACCGGTTATTGCTCTCAAAAAAATTAATAACCAGGTAGTTCACATACTCGATAATTCCGCAAATGTTAAGTTAGAATCCGGAATGAAAGTGGTAGCTGTGGTTGATGAGAAACGCAGATGGGATATTATGCGTAATCATTCGGTTACACACTTTTTGCATCGCGCTTTAAGAGAAATATTAGGCCAACATGTTCAACAATCAGGTTCTTATGTTGGTCCGGATCATCTTCGGTTTGATTTTACACATTACGAAAAAGTTAAAGATGAGGAGCTTGCAGCAATTGAATCTTTTGTAAATGAAAAGTTAAGAGAGAATATTCCAATGACGCATCACCGCGATATACCCTTTGATGAAGCGAAGAAAATGGGCGCGTTAATGTTCTTCGGAGATAAATACGGAGACAAAGTAAATGTAGTTCAGTTTGGTGATTATACTATGGAATTTTGTGGCGGAACTCATGTTAAGAATTCATCACAAATCGGATTGGTTAAAATTGTATCTGAATCTTCAATTGCAAGCGGTGTAAGAAGAATTGAAGCGGTTACCGGTGCCGGAGTTGAAAAGTTTATTAAAGAACAGCAATTAAAAATTGAGAATGGAGAATTGAGAATTAATGATTTGATGGACGAGAAAAAGAAACTAGAAAAAGAATTGGCAGAGCTGAAACTCAAAGAAAAACTTGGCGGAATAGATACAATTGTAAAATCCCCGACAATTGTTAATGGCATAAATACCTTTAAAGGAAGAGTATCTGCATCAAATATGGACGAGTTAAAATCGATGGGAGATGAATTACGCGCCAAAATGAAAAGCGGCATTGGAATTCTTATTTCTCAAATTGACGACAAGGTTGGAATAGTTGCCGTTGTTACTGATGATCTTATTAAAGATAAAAAATTAAATGCCGGTAATGTTGTTAAAGAAGTTGCAAATTTAGTTGGTGGAAGCGGAGGCGGTAGACCTCATCTTGCAACTGCCGGCGGCAAAGATGTTTCGAAAATTGATGACGCGTTAACGCAATTAGAATCAATCATTGCAAAAATTTAAGTTACTTATCAATTACCATTATTGAAGATATAGAGTTTTCCGTTTACCGGTCGGACGTCTATCTTACCCCTGTAACCATTTTTTATTAGTTGTTCTACAAGAACCCTCATAAAAAATCCATGAGTTACGACCAGAACGCTCTTATAATTATTTACGGAAATTTCATCAAGAAAATTTTTTATTCTTATTAATGTTTCACTTCTCTTTTCCGGTTGCGAATGATGATTTTTATGCCACGCAATTCTACCGCCCAGGTGCCAGATAAATGAGGGCAGCTTAATTTTTCTTTTTGTAAATGGCGTTACCGGAACTTCCACAATCAAATCAGAATAAATTACCTTACCGTTATAAATATTGTTCGCGGTTACGATAGCTCTATTTATTGTACTGCAATAACACACGTCCCAATCACTTTTATTAAATTTAATTGAGCCGCGAATTACCGGAGAATTTTCATAAAGATCCATTGCCATGGCAAAGTCATCAGCCGAGTAAATACTTTTGGTGGGTTTGAAATCAACTTTAAAGTGTCTGATTAAACCAATTATCATTTTAAAAAATAGGATTGTTCATTTACGTTGTAAATTAAAGAATATTTGGTTTATTTATTACTAACAAAACATTTTTATTGATTGGGAATACTTGTAGAGTTTTTGTTTTATTAGAAAAAGAAAGAGTTGATTAATGCAGTTAATAACTGACGCTATAAAGAGGCAGAAAGACCGCCAGCAAATATTTTAGCTTGTTACTCAACATCATTCTTTAATAAGTGTTCGCTTTTGCAACTAACTTAAAACTAACCGCACTTTGTAAAATATTATATTCATTACGCAACATGTATCCACCAGCCAATTGCTTTCCTTCATCATCAAAGAATCCATCGATCGTTCCTTCAAGATCTCCGAGTGAAGTTTTCTTAAGAGAGAAATTTAGAATAGCATGTTTGTCCAATACTGTTCCCTGAAAATTAAATGTTAGTCCATTCCAATTTCCGGTACCGGATAACGACATTTTACCATCGTGATACATATATAAAATAACAGTTTGAACCTCTTGATAATTTGTTTGATACTCGCCAGAGTAATTTATCTTTTTTTCCGGTTCAACCGGGCTTTCCGAGTTACAGGCGTATAAACCTGCCATTATAAAAATTAGTAATACCTTTTTCATAAATCACCAACAATAATTTTTTTAATAATTGCGGACAACTTATTTGCCGCATATTTACTTTTGGTTTATTATCGTTGGAGCGAACAGAAAGTTTAGCAAAAAACAAGTTGTGTGTTTTTTATTCTCAAAACGTTCAATGAATTTCTGATAATTAATTTGTTGAATTGATTTTGCTTTTCGGAATATTCAGGTAAGAAAAAATATTATATGATAAGGACTACTCCCAATGCCTGAAACAATCTATCGTGTGATCGTTTACCATTCCAACAGCTTGCATAAATGCATAGCATATGGTTGACCCAGCGAATTTAAATCCGTTTTTCTTCAGATCCTTACTCATTAGATCCGACTCTAATGATCTTGCCGGAATTTCTTTAATTGAATTCCACATATTTGTTTTTGGTGTATACTCAACAAATTTCCATATATAATTATCGAAAGAACCGAACTTTTTTTTAATTTCGATAAAACACTTTGCATTTTGAATTGCTGCATTGATTTTTAACCTGTTACGGATTATGCCAGCATTGTTTAACAGCTGTTTAACTTTTTTTGAATCATATTTAGAAATTTTATTAGGATTAAAATTATCGAATGCTTTCCGGTAATTATCTCTTTTACGCAGAACAGTAATCCAGCTTAAACCCGCCTGGGCACCCTCAAGTATTAGCATCTCAAATAATTTTCTATCATCATGAACAGGGACTCCCCATTCTTTATCATGATATTTAACATAAAGAGGATCACTTCCTGCCCATAAGCAACGCTGTTTCATTCTATCTTCATTAGATTTGAAAAATTATTAAGCAGATAGTACTTTTTAATCACCAACCACAAATCAACAATCGCTATTTAATCCAGACAGATTTAATATTCACAAATTCTTTTATTCCATAATGAGAAAGTTCTCGTCCATACCCTGAATTTTTTATTCCGCCAAATGGAAGCCTGGGATCTGACTTAACCATTCCATTAACAAAGATGCATCCCGATTCAATTTCAGTTGCCATTCGTTTTGCTTTCTTAAAATCTTTAGTCCATATAGAAGCTCCGAGTCCAAATGGTGAATCGTTTGCAATTCTAACAGCATCTTCTGCATCTTTCGCTTTTATAAGAGAGGCAACCGGACCAAAAATTTCGTCATCATAAGCCGGCATCCCTTTACTTAAATTATCAAGAATAGTGGGAGCGTAATAAAAACCTTTTCCGGGTAATACTTTTCCGCCGGTTAATATTCTTGCGCCTTTCGATACGGAATCTTTTACAAGCGAATCAACTTCATATAAAAGATCTTCACGTGCAATTGGTCCAAGCTCTACCGATTCATCCATTGGATCTCCAATCTTAACCCGATTCATGGCATTAACAAATTTTTCAGTAAAGCTCTCATAAATTTTCTCAACAACAATAAATCTCTTGGATGCAATGCAGCTTTGTCCATTATTTATCAATCGTGCTTTAACAGCAATTGATGCTGTTTCATCTAAATCCGCATCATCCAAAACAATAAAAGGATCGCTTCCGCCTAATTCAAGAACTGATTTTTTTAATTCCTTACCGCAAGCTTCAGCAATTTTTCTTCCGGCTGGTTCACTTCCTGTAAGAGTTGCGGCTTTAACTCTTGGATCTTTAATAATATCTTTTACCGGCTCCGAGCCGATCAACAATGTTTTAAAAACATTCTTAGGGAATCCGGCATTAATAAAAATTTGTTCGATTGCAATAGCACACATCGGAACATTTGATGAATGTTTTAATAATCCTACATTACCCGCCATTAATGATGGCGCAGCAAATCTAAATACTTGCCAGAACGGAAAATTCCATGGCATAACCGATAGTATTACTCCAAGCGGATTAAATTCAACATAACTTTCTGATGCATCCGTTTCTATTTTCTCAATGGTCAGCATTCTTCCGGCATTCTCTGCAAAGTATTCGCAAACCCATGCACACTTTTCAACTTCTGCTATTGCTTGCTTAATCGGCTTCCCCATTTCTGTTGTAATTATATACGCATACTCGTCCCGTTTATTTTTCAATACCGATGCAGCGTTTTTCATTAGCCGGGATCTTTCGTTTATCTCCGTCTCTTTCCATTTTAAGTATGCTTGCTGCGCATAATTAATTGAATTTTTGATCTCTTCCTTCGAGAATTCAACGTATGTTTTTTCGATTTTACCTGTTGCGGGATTGATTGTTTGGATTGACATTTATTTTTCCCGGATGTTTTTATTCTTTGCGGTTAGTTATATAGAAAATGAGATAACTTACATCGTGAAATTAGTTATTCTAACACAAACTTTCATTCATAAATAATTGATTTGCTGAATTGCGAGAAGAAAAAGAAAAGACAAATAAATATTATGATATGAAATTACTGCTACTTCATTAGAAGCATCTTACGTGTCTGCACTTTACTATTTGTAACCAACCGATAGAAGTAATAACCGCTTGTTAAGTTACTCGCATTAAAATGGACAGAATAATAACCGGGGGATTTTACTTCATTAACAAGCTCAGCTATTTTTTCTCCGAGCATACTGTAAACAGACAAGATTACCTTGCTTTCATTTTTCAGTGTATAGGAAATTACCGTAGCCGGGTTAAACGGATTTGGAAAGTTCTGTAAAAGAAGGTCTTGTGTTATTAATAGCTCATCATCAACCGAGGTCGTGCTTTTTTGAATGAGTTGAAAGGAGTGTTCATCAAAAACCGTATTGTCATCGGTATCCGATAATCTTAATAATGCATTGCAGGACACATTAACATTTGGTGCCCAGTTATGTCTTTTTACAACAGCATTCAGATTGCCGGCAACCTTTGACCATGTTGCGCCATTATCCGTTGAAAATGAAATATCAACTTTGTTAATGCCTTTGCTTTCCCATGCAATATCTATATTGTTTGGTATCTCAATAATTGCCCCGGGTGCGGGTGATAAAATTGAAAGCTGCTTAGAAGTTGCAACAGTAAATTTTGATTTGTATCCGAGTTTATCAAGATCTGTTGATGTTAATGCAACCTGGTTTTTAGACATATCTGATAGATTGATACTTGCAGTCCAATCCCCTTCTTTAGGATTATTTAATTCCAGCTTGCCAGAATAATCAAAGCTTGATGAACGTAAATTATTAAACTTGGCAAAGACACCTCCGCCGTTATCAACCGGTTCAAACATTATTTTTACTTCATCAATTCCACTCTGGTCATCGGTTACAGAAATATTATAATTTATTACAAGAATTTTATCGGTTGAATTCCGGGAGTCGATTGAAAAATCAAAATAATTCAGCAAGGGCGATTTTGTATCAACAGTATTAACTACTTCCAGCGAAGAGTTGAATCCCTTTGCTTCCAATTCATCTTTAGAAAATGTAATACTGTTTTTTTGATTATCTGTTAGTGATACTTCTATTAACCACATTCCTGTTTTAGAATTTTTAAAATCAACCCAGCCGGTAATTTCATAAGCTTTACTATTTATCTTTGACAGCCGTTCTACTTTGTTTCCACCACCTTGAGACGGGATAAATGTTATTTTAATTTCATCAACGCCGCTTAAGTTATCTGTAACCGAAATTCTATATTCAACTGATTGATTTGTGCTATTCAAATCAATTTTTGTCGGTGATATCTGTAAGTTCACCAGTTCAGGCGCAATAATGTCTTTAGTGTCTTTAACGTTAAGTACAGATGAGAAGTTTTTTGCATTTAGCTCAGATGAAGAATAAGTAGCCTGGTTTCCGGCACCGTCTTTAAGAGTAACTTGAGCATTCCACGCTCCTGTAGAAGGATTATTTCCAATATCAATTGAGCCTGATAAGTTAACATTACGGCTACCGATTTTTCTAAACGTTTCTGATTTACTACCACCATTACCCGGTGGCGTAAATTCTACGGTTAATTCTTCTATTCCACTTATATCATCTGTCGCTTCCACATTAAAACTTACCGCTCTTTGTTCGGAGGCCAGATCAATTTCTACCGGTGAAAAAGTAAATCCTGTTAACTGTGGCGCTGTTATATCTTTTGTTTCGGTAATTTCAAGAGATGAAGAATATCCCTTACTATTCAAATCGCCCGGGGAAAAAGTGATTTGGTTTCCAACTTTATCTTTTAGTGTAACACTGGCAAGCCAAATTCCTTTATCGGGGTTCTTACCGAAATCAATTGAGCCGGATAAACTTGTTGTTTGACCAGAAAGTTTTTTGATTGTTTCTGATTTACTATTCCCTTTACCTGGTGATAAAAACTCGATAGTTGCTTCATCTAATCCGCTCAAATCATCGCTAATAGCAAGTTGATATTCAACAGAAAGAGTTTTTGAAGATAAATCCAGCTGGGTTGGTGAAAACGAAAAACTGTTTATAGAAGGTGGTGTATTATCAACTGTAACATTCTCAACTATTTCGAAGGTTGAATTGAAACCCATCGCGGTAAGATCGCTTCCCGATAATGTAATTTTGTTTTTCTTATCGTCTTCAAGATAAATACTTGCAACCCAAAGACCGGCCTTAGGATTATTTCCAAAATCAATTTCACCGGAAAGGTTAACAGATGTTAAATCAATTTTACTAAATGTTTCGGATTTGCTGCCGCCACTTTGCTCGGGTGTAAATTCTACAATAATTTTATCGATTTTACCTTGTGCATCGCTTGCAGATAAATTAAAAGTTACTTTAATATTATTACTCAACTGTGCTGAGGTGGGTGAAAAGGAAAATGAATTTAAAACGGGAGCGGTATTATCCTGTGAATACAATAAAACCGATGGAATAAAATATATTAGGGATAAAATGAAATGCTTCACTTTATTCCTTTCTCTCTTTTTATTTAGAAATACCCCTTTGTGCGCCCGGCAGAATTAGCTAAGTTAAATATTAGCTAATGAGTCTGGGCTAAATCTAACGTTTATTAAAAATTATGTCAATGCTTCTTACAACTATAATAGAAAATATTACATATGTTGAGATTAATCACAATTTATCTGATGCAAAAAATCATTAAAAACAAAAGGAATTATAACTTTTTTTGAATTATCCAGCATATATATCAGGCGGCATTCCTTAATGTTTTGCATTGCCGGAAATAATCAAATTCTAATTTCAGCATTCGGTTATTAGAATAAACATTTCAAAATTATCCCGGGAAATAATTCCGGATTGAAAAGATGCTAAATCCCGGTAATATTTTTCGCCAAAGAAAAAAATTTTTTGTATGTTCGAAATGAAATTAAACTTACTCTTCACTAATGAATGTTCTTTATGGGAAAAACAAATCCAAAAACTTTCGTTCTTGATACAAACGTAATTCTACATGATCCAACCTGTATTCATCATTTTCAGGAAAATAATATAATTATTCCGTTATCTGTAATAGAAGAGCTGGATCATTTTAAGCGGGGTAACCAGGTAATTAATTTAAATGCACGCGAGTTTGCACGCACTTTAGATTCTATTACTGGAAATGAAATTTTCAATGGCGGGGTGTCTCTTGGAAGAGGGCGAGGAAAAGTAAGGATTGTTATTACCAAAGGTTTGTCTAAAGAAATTCATGATGTGTTTAGAGACGATAACGTTGATCATAGAGTATTAAGCGCAGCACTGGATGCAAGTAAAGCCAATAAGGATAAACAAAAAATTATCCTTATAAGCAAAGATGTTAATCTGCGCATGAAAGCTAAAGCGCTTGGAATCCCGGCCGAAGATTACACAACCGACCGCGTTACAAATGTAGAAGAACTTTACAGCGGTAAAGAAGTACTTGAAGATTTTGATGATGATGTGCTACAAAAATTGTATCAAGCACCTTTTGAAGTACCCGCAAAACAAATTATTAAGAGAACTAGAACCGATGCTGTCCCTAATAAATTTTACATAATGCGTAATAGCAGCAGATCTGTTCTATCTGTACTTTCCAACGATCTTGAAAAATTTAAAAAGATTGATAAAGAAGTAGTGTATGGAATTAAACCGCGCAACGCAGAACAGACTTTTGCAGTTAATGCACTTTGTAACCTGGATATACCTCTTGTTTCTATGACAGGTAAAGCCGGAACTGGAAAAACATTATTGGCGCTTGCAAGTGCCTTACAGGTTCGCAAATTTTACAGACAGATTTACATTGCACGACCCGTGGTTCCTCTAAGTAATAAAGACATTGGTTATTTGCCCGGCGATGTTGAGAGTAAACTTGCACCTTATATGCAACCTCTTTGGGATAATTTGAAAGTTATCCAGGATCAATTTCCTGAGACAGATAAGAATTATCAGCTTATCAATAACATGATTAAAGAAGAAAAGCTGGTTATCGAACCTTTAAGTTACATCCGCGGAAGAAGTTTGCAGAGAATTTATTTTATTGTTGATGAAGCTCAAAACTTAACCCCGCACGAAATTAAAACAATTATTACACGTGCCGGAGAAGGCGCTAAAATAGTTTTAACCGGTGATATTTATCAGATTGATCATCCATACCTCGATTCTCAATCAAACGGATTATCATACCTGATCGAACATTTCAAAGGTCAAAAACTTTATTCGCATGTAAATCTTGAGAAAGGAGAAAGATCGGAATTAGCTGAACTGGCAAGTAATTTATTGTAATTATACATTTTTCATTTTACATTCTCCATTAGTTGAGTTTGCTTATTATAGCTTCTCTCAAAAATTTTTTTAGAAAAATATTTTCAAATGCTTATGCAAAAATCTCATCATTCATTCTTCTACTCCATCGATGATTATTCTCAATTATATAAATCAATTTTGTTTTCTTTGTGCTTCTCCACTACTTCCCTGTGCAACCCGGTGAAAGAAGAAGTTACACAGAGAGACACTGAGTATTCACAGAGATACGCCGAGCAAAAACATGAAAGACTTTTTATTTAAACCATTCGAAGAAATGACTGAAAAGGATTATGAAACTGTCGGTTTCAAATCCGGATTGGAAATTCATCAGCAATTACTTACAGATAAGAAACTATTCTGCCGTTGTCCGGCCGGGCAATACAGCACAAAATATCATGCAGAGATATTAAGGCACATGCGACCTACGCTTTCTGAGTTAGGTGAATATGACGGCACCGCTTTGATGGAATTCAAAACGAAGAAAGATATTGTTTATCGAATTAACCGGGATACGGTTTGCACATACGAAATGGATGATACGCCTCCATTCCTTATTAACGATGAAGCACTGGATATAGCTCTTGAATGCGGATTATTATTCGATTGTGCGATGGTAGATGAACTTCATATTGCACGCAAACAATATCTTGATGGAAGTATACCAACCGGATTCCAGCGAACTGCAATATTTGCTCCCAACGGAAAAATTCCATACAA
>JBBIHP010000033.1:21591-26418 GCA_037446915.1 Ignavibacteria bacterium | reverse complement strand
GTTTAGGGATATTCTGTAAATTAAATCTATGCCTAAACTACCTCTCTTTCAAGTTGGCGTAAGTTGAATTGATATAAAAATATTTAATGTAATTACTCATAACGTAATGCTTCAATTGGATCGAGATTAGCTGCTTTGTAAGCGGGATAAACACCAAATACAATTCCAACAAAGGATGTAACTAATAAACCTATAACAATCCATTCAATCGGCAGAACGACTGAAACCCCGAGTGTGATTGCGACAAGATTTCCGCCAAGAACACCAAGGAATATTCCTATTAATCCACCGAACCAGCTCAATGCAACAGCTTCAATTATAAACTGTGTTAAAATATTCTGTCTTTTAGCACCAATAGCTTTTCTTACACCAATTTCCCTTGTTCTTTCTGTTACACTTACAAGCATAATATTCATAATACCAATACCTGCAGCAAGAAGGGCGATAAATGCAACGACTCCGGCACCAAGCTTAAAATATTTTGTGATATCGTTAAATTGTTCAATCAACTGTTCGTTTGTTATTATTTCAAAATCATTTTCCAGCCCAGCTTCAACTTTCCTAATTTTTCTTAATGCACCAATTACTTCATCCATAGTATCATTAATCAATTGTTTGTCTTTGGCCATAATAAAGAAGACAGCACTCCGGTCGCTTCCAAAATTTTTTTCGAAAACCGATAACGGAACACAAATAAAATTATCCTGAGACTGTCCAAGCACACTACCTCTTTTAGCAAATACACCTATTATCTCGTAACTGAACTGATTAATTCTAATCGTCCGACCTAGTGGGTCAATTCCTTTAAATAATTTATCTACAACATCGGTACCAACAACAGCAACAGGTTTAGAAAAATCATTATCGGATTTAGAGAAATTTCTTCCTTCACCAATTTTTAAGTCGAGCGCAATAAAGTAATCGAAATTAACCCCGGCAACGGTAACATTCGGATTTGTTTTTTCATTTCCATATCTAATAGTTTTACCACCGGTTTGGAGCCCAATACCAACAGCAACAGGAAGTGTAGTCATCTCACGGAGTTTCTCACCTTCTTTAACCTCCAGATCTTTTCTATTTCTAAATTCACGAGGACGATGAGGTCCTCCCATCCTAATTGCTGGCCACTTCTGTACAATAAAATTATTAGAACCAAGACTATTGAATGTATTTTCTACACTTTGCTGAATAGCACTTATAGAAGTCATTACAATTATTATTGAAAATAACCCGACAGCAATTCCAAGAAGTGTAAGAATTGAACGGAGTATACTTCCCCGGATTGAATTAAATGCAAGCTTTATACTTTCGAAAAAAAGCATTATTCATACCTCAATGAATCAACCGGATTAAGACGGGATGCTTTCCACGCTGGTAAAAATCCGGAAATTAATCCTACAACAATTGAAATTATCAATGCTAATCCAACAATAGGTAAAGGCATTGATGTTGGTAGAAACTGATTAATTATTAGGCTTAGCGGAAATGAAATCATAAGACCAATTATTCCGCCGATTAAACAGATTAATGCAGATTCAGTTAGGAATTGTAAAAGAATAGACCATGTTCTTGCACCAATTGCTTTGCGTATTCCAATTTCTTTTGTTCTTTCTGTAACCGATACAAACATTATGTTCATAATTCCTATAGCACCGACAAATAACGATAGAGTTGTAATGACAATTCCGGCAAGCGCAATTATTCCAACAGTCTGATCATACATTTGTTTAAAAGCTTCCTGTTGATTTATTGCAAAGTCATCCGGTTTACCGTGTGGGACCTTCCTTAAAATTCTCATAGCGGCAGTTATTTCCTCACGCGCATCGTCAAGTTTTGATGTATCACCAACTTTAATATCAATTCTAAGTCTTCCCCGCGATTCACCGGCTAACACTTCAAATGCTCTTAACGGCATTATAATATTTCCATCCATGCTGAATGATCCCAAAAACCCACTCCCTTGTTTTGTCATTACACCAAGAACTTTGAAAGGTACATTATTTATTTTAATGTCCTTGTTTATTGGACTTTCTCTTGGGAATAACTCCTTTACAATATCCTGGCCAATAATACAGACTTTTCTTGCAGCTTTAACATCCATTTCGGACATGAATCTGCCTTCTTCAAGTTCTACCTGACTTGTTTTCTGGAATTCTTCGGTTGTGCCATAAATTATAGAAGAGATAACAGATTTTTCTTCGCGTTTAACATTCATTCCGAAAGAAGACTTTGTTGGAGCAATTGCTTCGTAAATTGTTAGGGCTCCTTTCAATTTTTCATATTGATCCATTGTAATGTCTTTACGATTTCGATACTGGCTCCAATCACCCATTGCGAACCACGGTGTTTTACTTACATATAATACATCACTTCCAAGAGAAGAAATTGAACTCATGAAAGCGTCTCTAAGCCCAACAATTGCAGTAGACATTGTAGTAACGGCAACTATTCCGATTATTATACCAAGTGTGGTAAGTGCAGATCGAAGTTTGTTAGCACGAATTGCGCGAGTAGCTATTGCAAAGATTTCTAAAAACTCGATTAAGAATAATTTCATCTGGAAATGTTATTTTTGAGTTGCAATATATTCCGGTTGGATATAATAATAAAGGGCAGATTTTATTTTTGTTTGTGAATATCAGAATATTTTTTTACTGTATTTTGTTTTATTCAGATTATGCTCTTGCCCTTGCTCTTTATCATGATCACAAGAGTATTTTAGAGATCACTATTCGTATCTAAGAGCTTCAATCGGATCGAGATTAGCCGCCTTGTATGCCGGATAAGTTCCAAATGTTACTCCAATTAGAACACAAAGGAAAACGCCGATCAATACCCAGTCAATTGGAATTACAGCCTTTGCATTTAAGAATGAACCGGCTAAATTACCAATTAATACACCAAGAAATATTCCAGCTATTCCTCCAATAAGACAGAGTGTTATTGCCTCTACAATAAATTGAATAAGTACATTTACTTTTTTAGCACCAATTGCTTTTCTAATTCCAATTTCGCGAGTTCGTTCTGTTACAGATACGAGCATTATATTCATGATACCAACACCGGCGGCAAGTAATGCAATTGCTGCAACTACTATTGATCCAATCCTTACTCCTGATGTAATATCATTTATTCTTGTAAGAATACTTTCGTTCGAAAAAATATCAAAATTATTGTCCTCACCAGGTCCAAGTTGTCTAATTGTTCTAAAATATCCTTCTGCAATTTGCATCAATTCGGTATAGGTTTCTTTATCGTGAGACATAACTGTAATATTAATAGAACGTGATCGTTTTCCATACATGGATTGAAATGCAGTAATTGGAATTAATGCAAAGTTATCCTGACTTTGGCCGAAAATGTCACCCTGAGATTCAAGAATACCAATCACACGTAATTTATAACCATCAACAGTAACTTCCTGATTTAGTGCACTGTAATTTGGAAAAAGTTTTTTAGCAACATCAGGACCAAGAACAATTACTTTGGAATAGCTTTGAACATCCTTTTCGTTGAATGCTCTGCCGTCTTCAACAGTCCACTTGTTATTTGGGAATGCATCAGGAGTGCAACCGGATACTTGAACATTAGGATTGGTCTCTCTATTACCGGCTTTAATTATTCTACCAAAAGACCATTGTTCAGCGCCAACAGATTTTGCTTCAACAAGTTTTTCTTTTAGAAGATAAAATTCCTGAAGTGTAATATCCGGTCTATTTCTGAATCTCGCTGCTTCTCCCGGTCCACCGGTTTGAATTGCCGGCCATTTCTGAATCTGGAATGTATTTTGTCCTAATTGAGAAACACCTTTTTCAATAGTTGTTTGAAGCATCTCTATAACAGTGCTTATTGCAATAATTGAAAATATGCCAACAATAATTCCAACAATCGTTAATGTAGATCTTAATTTGTTAGAACGAAGTGATGCAAAAGCAACTTTAATAATTTCTATTATATGCATTATTCATACCTCAAAGCTTCTACAGGGTCTAATTTAGCTGCAGAATATGCCGGTGCTAATCCTGATATAACTCCTGTAATTAACGAAATTATAATTGCAAGAACAACGGTCTCTGCTTGAACTGAAGTCGGTAAAAATTGGTTGACTATCATACTTAGAATTATTGCAAGTAGTAATCCTACAAGTCCGCCTAAAAGACAAATGATAGCAGACTCAGTTAAAAATTGTCCTAAGATTGTTCTTCTCTTAGCACCAATTGCTTTACGGATACCAATTTCCTTTGTTCTTTCTTTAACAGAAACAAACATAATATTCATAATTCCAACAGCTCCTACAAACAAAGACAATCCTGTTATAAACAATCCGGCTATTTGTATTACTCCAACTGTAGAGTTTATTGTATTAAGCAAACCTTCCTGTTGATTAATTGAGAAGTCGTTGGTTTCGTTATATTTCAAGCCCCGTATTTTTCTCATAATTCCGATTGCTTCTTCTTTAGTTGCCTCGACCATCTGGCTATTCTTAGCTTTAATATTTATCGTTACACTTCGGAAAAATTCACTCTGGAAATACTTAAAAATGTTTGTAATGGGCATAAATATTTGTTTATCAGGATTAAAATTACCCATTACCCAGCTTCCCTGTTCGGAAAGGACGCCAATAACCTTGAATTTTTGTCCTCGTATTCTAACATCCTGATTCAAGGCGTTACCACGAGGGAATAAGTTTTTTGCAACATCAAATCCGAGAACGCAAACCTGTCTGCCACCGTTACTTTCAAGTTCATTAAAGAAACGACCTTCATTAAAAGTAAGATTAGTAGTATTTATATACTCGTGATTTGTTCCCTGGATTAAAATCGATTC
>JBBIHP010000033.1:2490-21491 GCA_037446915.1 Ignavibacteria bacterium | reverse complement strand
AACAACAGATGTAATTCCGATTACAATACCTAGAGTAGTAAGAATTGCTCTAACTTTATTAGCTCTTATTGCTCTTAAAGAAATTAACAATCCTTCTTTTAGCTCAAATAAAAAATTTGTCATCGGTATTTCCTTTAATAATTCTTTGTTTATCAATTTTAGATAAACGATAAATATTTTTTACTATTCCTTAGATGCACCGTTTTTCTTAGGAATAAATCGCTTTTCAACAGTCTCATCCTTTTCAATTAATCCATCCCTTAACCTTATTATTCTTGCAGCATGTTCAGCAATGTATTCTTCGTGGGTAACAAGAATAATAGTATTTCCATTATCGGAAATTTCGTTGAAGAGAGCCATGATGTCTTCTCCGGTTTTTGTATCAAGGTTACCGGTAGGTTCATCCGCAAGAATAATAGAAGGATTGGTAACAAGTGCTCTTGCAATAGCAACTCTTTGACGCTGACCTCCAGATAATTCATTCGGTTTGTGATGCATTCTGTCTGATAAACCAACCTGTTCTAATGCAATCTTTGCTCTTTCCTTTCTTTCCGAAGAAGAGACACCGGCATAAATTAGCGGAAGCTCTACGTTGTGTAATGCATCGGATCTTGGCAATAGATTGAATGTTTGGAAGACAAATCCAATTTCTTTATTCCTTATGGTAGCCAATTCGTTGTCATTCATTTGACTTACATTGACGCTTTTGAAATTATAGATACCTCTTGTAGGGGTATCAAGACATCCAAGAACATTCATTAAAGTTGATTTACCTGAACCTGATGGTCCCATTATAGCAACGTATTCGCCTTTATCAATCCGTAACGAAACATCAGCGAGCGCATGAACCTCCTCACTTCCTACCTGATAAATTTTTGCAATGTGTTCAATATTTATAATGTTCATATTATTTCCACTCTAAAATGAAATATTATTTAGCTTTTTTATCATCCTTGCGCTTAGTTGTTACAGATAATTTAGAACCATCTTCCAGGTCTTTAGAAATTGCTCTGTAGGGACCTGTAATAATTTCTTCGTCACCTTTTAATCCTTCAATTATTTCAATAAACGTATCATCACTAATACCGGTTTTTACTTCAATCATTTTTGCTTTTCCTTCATTAACAACAAACACAACTTCTTTTGGTTTATTGCTCTTCCCATTTTTTGCTTTAGGAGCCTCATTTTCATTTTCAGCATCGGTTGTAATGTTTTCCTTTTTAGGTTCCTGCAATCTTGCCGTTACACTCTGTATAGGTACAGCAAGAACATTATTTTTTGTTTCTGTTTCAATATCTGCATCGCAAGACATACCAGGTCTAATCTGATCTCCCGGATTCAGTAATTTAATTTTAACTTCGAAGTTAACTACCTGATCCTGAGTACCTAATCCTGTTGTTTTAGCACTATTACCAATCTGTGTAACAATTCCTTTAAATTCCTTCTCGCCAAAAGCATCAACTTTTATTTTTGCAGTATCGCCAACGGAAACCAGAACAACATCATTTTCATCAACATCAACAGTAGCTTCCATATTATTTAAATCAGCCACTGTCATTAACGGAGTACCTTGAAACACACTACCTATAACACGTTCGCTAAGTTCAACGCTAAGTACACTAACAGTTCCATTTATTGGGGCATAGACATAAGTTTTATTCAGATTTTCAATTGCTTCTTTAAGAGAGGCTTCGGATTGAGCAACACTCGATTTTTGGGATTCAAAATTAGAACTGGTTTGCAAATAACTCGACCTCGATGCTTCAAGTTCTGCATCGCTTGCTAAACCTAACTTAAATAGTCCTTGAACCCTTTTGTAATCTGCTTCAACCTTATCAAGCAACGCTTTAGTAGAGTTTAGATTTGCTCTTGTTTGGGCGAGCCGTGCATCTGCACTAACTTTTTGGGCTTCATAAATATCTGGTTTTATTCTTAGAAGCAGCTGCCCTCTTTTTACTTTGTCACCTTCCCGAACCAGCAATTGAACAATTTCACCTGTTGCTTCAGCAGTTAATTTAACAAGGAATTCGGGATTAATTTTTCCTGTTGCAGAAACCACCTGTGTAATATTTTTACGGGCTGCTAATTCGGTCTGAACCTGAAAAATATCTTCTTTATTTCCACTGAAAGCAACAAGTAGTATCACTACAAGAAGCAGTAATCCTAATCCTCCAAAAATGAAAAGTTTCTTTTTCGATTTCTTTTTTCCGTTAGACATTTTATATAACTCCTTAATGTTTATTCATACTTTTTATATTCAAGTTTACCAAGAGCATTACTTAACTTATCTCTCTTGATATAGAAATCAAATGTTGCATTTATTTTATTGCGTTGTGCATCTGTATAATCTCTATCAGCTTGTAAAACTTCGAGAATTGTACCCGAACCAAGATTATATCTTTCCTGATTTATTTTTCTTGTTTCTTCTGCAGCAGTTACATTTTTTGTTGCTACATCAAGACTTTTCTTTGCAGCACTTAAATCGAGAAATCCCTGTTTAACTTCTATCTTAACTAATCTTTCAAGAGCTAATAAATCTTCCTGGGCATTTTTTAAACTTACCTGTGCAAGTTGAATTGAATTTTCTGTATTCCAGTTTGAAAAGATCGGGAAGTTTAATGATAGACTTGCATTAAATACTTTTCTATCAAATAATTTGTCGTATTTAGAAGCTGCACTGGAATATGAATATGAACCTGTTAACGTAGGAAAGAGTCCGGATTTTGCAATTGTTAGTCCGCTTTCAGCAGAGCTGATTGCAAGCTGCTGACTTTTAAAATCAAATCGAGTGTCAAGTGCTGCTTTAACCATAGATTGAATATTGGCATAATCGCCAATATATGATTCTGATTCATTTAGTCCCAGTCCACTAAAAGGATTGACAAGTTTGTAATCCTGAAGAACATCCAATGCAAGATAATTTAAAAGATTGCCTAGTGTTGTTTCATAGCTATTCTGTGCCTGAATCAATAGTAACTCCGCATTACCAAGCTGAACTTGAGCAGTGTAAACATCTGCTTTTGCAACAATTCCAAGTCTGTTTCTTTCATTTACGGTTTCATAAAATTTCTGATAATATTTAACATTCTCTTCACGAACTTTCATTAATTCTTCTGCATTAAGAACCAGGTAGTAAAAATTGGTTGCATCGTAAACCACATCTTGTTTCTTCTTTTCAATATTATATTCAGTTGCTTTTAGATTATCTTTTTTCTGACTGATATTTGCAATGTTAGCAAGACCATTGAATAAAGTTACATTGCCTCCAATACCAGCAGAATATGAACGGTTATCAATCTGTGAAGCCGGTGTAGCAACTTCATTGCCAAGAAAATCTCTTTGAACAGAGCCGACATCATTAATTCTTTGGAAACTCCAGCTTGCATTAGCACCTAAGGTTGGTATTAAATCACCATAAGCAGACTTTAATTGAGTTTCGCTTGATTCGAGTGTATTCTTTACTTTAATAAGCGAAGTGTTTTTTTGTAGTGCAATTGAAACTGCTTCTTGAAGTGTTAATAGTTTTTGACCGGAAACTGGAATTGTAAGAACAATAGTAATAAATGCCAGAATCAATTTTTTCATTTCTAATTACTCCTTTTGTGCTTCATAATCGCACAATTTCTAAATTACTGTTAATTATGACGATTTTAACGAATCGAAAGTTACAAAATTGAATGAAATATATTTTTTAATTTTTAGCTAAGAATTGGTCTTTAATACTAAGAAGATAACTATAAGCTTCTCCATAATTATTACCAATTCTTCCGTCAAGAATGGCTTCTTCAATTGCGGATTTAATTTCCCCCACTAACTTTGACGGCTGGATATTGCAAACTTTCATAATTTCATCCCCTTTTACAGGAGATTGGAATGCTCTCAATTTATCTTTTTCTTTTACCTCGTGAACTTTATTCATTACAAGTTCATAATTCTCTAAATACTTATTAACTTTATTAGGATTTTTACTTGTAATATCAGCTCTGCATAACATAATAAGATCATCAAGGTCTTCATCTGCAGTGACAATTAATCTCCTTATTGCTGAATCGGTTACCTGTTCATCAACCAGTGTAATCGGTCTTAAATGTAATCGGATCAGTTTTTCAATGTATGCAATTTTATTTGTTGGAAGTTTCATTCTCTCAAAAATATATTTCATCATACGTGCACCAATTTCTTCGTGCCCGTGGAAAGTCCATCCAGTTTCTTCAACAAACTTTTTTGTTTGCGGCTTTGCAATATCATGAACCAGAGCTGCGAAACGTAACCATACATTATCACTAACCTTTGCAACATTATCAACAACAATACATGTATGATAGAAAACATCTTTATGGTGAAAATCATTCCTTTGTTCAATTCCGCCCATTTCAGCTATTTCAGGAAAAATAATTTTCATTACTCCGCTTGTGTAAAGTAATATCAAACCAATTGATGGTTGAGGCGAAGCCAATATCTTAAAGAACTCATCGGTTATTCTTTCCTGTGCAACAATAGTTAAGCGTTCTGCCATCCTGGATGCTGCATCAAATGTTTTTTGATCAACCTGGAAATCAAGCTGGCTTGCAAATCTAAATGCGCGCATAATGCGGAGCGGATCATCGTTAAATGTTAACTCCGGATCCAGCGGTGTGCGGATAATTTTGTTTTCAATATCAGTAATGCCGCTAAATTTATCGACAAGCTGACCAAAGTTTTTTGAATTAAGAGAAATTGCAAGCGTGTTAATAGTAAAATCTCTCCTGTTCAAATCATCATCGAGCGTGCCGGGAGTTACAATCGGGTTTCTACTATTTTTTGAATATGATTCCTTTCTTGCACCAACAAATTCAAATGAGAGTCCCTCGAAATGAAAATGAGCGGTTCCGAAATTTTTGAAAATATTAATTTGGTTCACATTTAATCGTTTCGAAAAATTCAGTGCGAAATCCGGTCCATTACCAATTACAAGAAAATCCATTTCAGTACTGCTTCGGTTGATTATTAAGTCCCTTACAAATCCACCGACAAGATATAATTCTTCTTCCCGCTCTTCAGCAATTTTTGTAGCAGTTTTCAGAAAATCATATTTGTTTAATATAGTTGCGAAGTCAATCATTCTATTAAAATATTCTTTAACGTTTCTTCCGAAAAATTTGATAACCAGTTGACCAGCTTTAGGTTTTCAGTTAATGGGTGAATAAACATTTCATCATCATTGAACAAAAGTGATTTAACAGCAAGTTCTTTTGCAATCTCATAATAGCCAATTCTGGAAGCTGCTTGCGACAACCTCATAACTGCATAACAGGAAATCATATCAAATACTTCTAATTTCTTTTGTAAAAATAGCACTAAATTTTTCAATTCGGCATCTTCACTATTATAGTAAAGTATCATCGGTATTACTTCATATAAAACAGTTTTATCGATTATAGAGCGAAGTATGTTAAATCTTTCTTTGCGGTTTGCAAGAATAAATTTTTTAAGTTCTACAGGGTCCTGTTTTAATAAGTGCGTTCTAACATATGCTTCGTTGTAATAATCCATGGATGGTTTTTGAATTAGTAAACTATCGTAAATTGCTTTTGCTGATTCATATTTATCGTTTAATACATAAAGATCACCAAGTATTAATTCCAGGTTAAATTTATATGGTGAATCAAAGAATTTTGGAGCTTCTTCAGACAAATACTTTGCTGCGATATCATACTTTTTTTGTTTTATCCTTGAATTTGATAAGCCGCGCAATGATGAATAAGATCCTGAATAATTATAAACATCATTAAATAACACTTCGGCTTCCTGAGAATTGCCTTGATTAAAAATAGAAATAGCTTTCTTTGTTTTATAAGCGGCAGTTCTTGCACAATGTTTTTTGAAGATTGTTTTACCTCCGAAATACATTTGCGCCATATTTCTGTTATACTTTACTTCAACAGTCTTTAAGTAAGCTTCATATTCATCTTGCAGTATAGAAATATTCTTATTGTACATAGAATAGAAATCGATATTACTATAAAGCTGCTTTACCTTTGTAACTCCATATTTATCAATAAGAAACTTAATGAATGATCCGGCATAGATGTAGGAAATAGAAGAATAGTTATTCATAAAATTTAATCCGGTGAACAGATTTTGCATAGAAACTTTATAACCCGAACCGTATGCTAATTTAGCTAGATGATCAACAGAATATCCGTCGTAATCATTTTCAATTGCCATTGCAAGACCTTCAATCATTGCCGGATTTATATTTTCAGCAACTTTAAAAGGAGTAGTTCCAAATTCTGCGGCTATTATGTGAACAATTTCATGTTTCAGTGTTTCCATGTATGTCGGAAAGTTTAAATAGATCTGTTTCAACCATGGTTTTGCAATATCAGCATTCCCGGCACCAATTAAATTTCTTTTTTCATTTGCATCCCGGAATACTATTGAAGTAATTCTCTCTTTGAAATTAAGCTCAAGTTTTTGATTCACCTGTTCATAATAATACTCGTGTAACAATGCCAAATGTAGAATTGAGTTCTTATCAATACTATTCGAATAGAGTATGTCAAAATGTTCCGTTTTTACTTTTCCTGTAAGATTCTTTTCTAACCTTTCCATGTTTGTTGCAAAACTCAAATATGGTTTTATGATAAAAGATATCAAGAGAACCAAAAAAGTAGTGAAAATAAATGTTGCCTTTTTTATTTTTTTTGTAGATACGTTATATGCAAGAAATATTATTAAAAGGGAAAGCGCGAATTGAATGATCCTATATGAAAGTAAAAGTCTATCTACAGCAAGGTCTTCATCATAAATTGTCCCCGGAAAAAAACCTATTATTAAATTGTAAAAGTAGACTTGCGGGTTAAAATAAAATTCAATCAAGGGTAAAAGCAGAATAACAAGAAATATTATAATGAAAGTTAGAATACGGAAACGATTAAGTACAATTGAAATGCAATGACCTGTTATGTAACCAAAAAACAAGTTTGGAATTGAAATTACTAAATAGAATAGAATCCCTTCTCCAAGTGGACATTCTGAAAATAATAATGTTGAAAATATCCCAAGTATCAACGGGATAAAAATACTTATCAATAAAAATATTTTGTTCTTTTTAAAATGACTGGTAAATGAGTCATCGGAATTACTTTCGTAGGTAGTAATTGCTCTGATAGCGGAAAGGATGAAAAAGATAATACCATTAACCAGAGAAAACTCATAACCTAAGATATTCACTAAAGGGAAAAACATCATTGCAATGTTAGTTAGAAGAAGAATTAGGAAAGTAAAGAAAGGAAATTTTGTTGTAACAAATTTCAATTTAGAATTCCGATGTTGCTACACGTTCAATATCGGCACCAAGAGCGCTTAATTTCTCTTCAATTCTCTGATAACCTCTATCGAGATGATAAATTCTTAGGACTTCTGTTGCACCTTCTGCTGCAAGACCGGCAAGAACTAAAGAAGCACTTGCTCGCAAATCGGTTGACATTACTTTAGCGCCCTTTAAATTTTTTACACCTTTAATAACAGCACTGTTATTGATAAGTTCTATATTTGCTCCCAGACGATTAAGTTCCGGAACATGATTAAAACGGTCAAGGTAAATTGTATCAGTTACAGTTGATATGCTATCTGCAAGAGTCATATACGCTGTCCATTGGGCTTGCATATCAGTTGGAAATCCAGGATAAACCGAAGTAGATACATCAATACTTTGTACAGAAGAGTTTTCTGCATCTAAAACTAATTTATCATTTTCCTGTAATAACTTAACGCCACTCTCTTCCAGCTTAATCAGGATAGAATCCAGATGTTGAACTTCAATATTAGTAAGACTAATCTTACTGTTAGTAATCGACCCGGCAATAAGTAATGTACCTGCTTCTATTCTATCGGGAATATTTTTTATTTGCTTAGGAAACAACTCATCAACCCCTTCAATTTCCAGAGTTGTTGTTCCAATACCCGAGATTCTTGCTCCCATTGAATTAAGGTATTCTCCAAGCAGATTAATTTCCGGCTCTATTGCGGAATTTGTAATTAAGGTAGTTCCTTTTGCTAGAGTTGCAGCCATTAGTGCATTACCTGTTGCACCTACCGATGGAATATCAAAGTGAATCTTTGCACCCTTTAATTTATTCGCTCTGGCAATAATGTAGCCCTCTTCCAGAGAAATATCCGCACCTAACCTTTTCATTGCTTCAATATGTAAGTTTATTGGACGTGGTCCCCATGCACATCCTCCGGGCATTGATACTTTTGCAAATCCGAAACGCGACAGTAATGGACCAAGAACATAAACCGATGCACGCATTTTCTTAACGTGTTCATAAGGTGCTACCTGGCTGGTAATTTTTGAAGTGTTCAATTGTAACGAATGATCATGAAATTCTGACTCAACTCCCAATTGCTTGAGAAGTTTTATCATTGTAAAAATATCATTCACTTCCGGAGTATTATCAATTCTATTCAATCCAGAGTTAAGAAGAGTTGCCGGCATTAAAGCAAGGGAGGAATTCTTTGCACCGCTAACACTAACTGTTCCTTTTAGCTTTTTTCCACCTCTAATAACAAATTTATCCATTCATTACCTTATTCAATCTTAAACATCATTCCGTTAACACCAACCATAAATAAGTTACCATCAGGATTTATTGCTAGATCATTCATATTAGAAAATATTTGTGAATCAACAAGTTTCCAGGATTCTCCTTTATCCTTAGAAACCATTATTGTTCCTCTATTACCAATTAACACTGCATTAGATTCTGAAATGAATAAAACTCTTTGCAACCCTCCTATATCGGTAATTTTCATTTCTTCCCAGTGTTCGCCATAATTGGTTGAACGGAGAATTGTTCCATCACCACCAACAATCAAACCGTAACCGTTTTTAGTAAAATCAACCGACTTAAAATAATTATCCTTTCCGCTATTTTCCGTTTTACTCCAGGATTCGCCGCTATTAGTGGTTTTAAGAATCATACCGTTCCAGCCAACAGCGTAACCGCGCTTTGAATCGATAAATGCTAAATCGAAGATTAACTCATTCGTATTAGTGGCTACTTTATACCAGTTAATTCCGCCATTTATTGTTTTAAGGATTAGTCCTTTGTTGCCGGTAATAAATCCTGTTTCATCATCAATAAATTTAATCCGGAAAAATGTATATCCTTTCTGGAATGGAATCTGTTGAAGTGAATCCAGAAAATTATTTGAGAAATAAATCGAAGACGAATCACCTACTAAAATTGATCTTCCGGAAGAAAAACAATAGACATCACTAAAATTAATTTTCTTATTAAAAGTTTTAGATTGCCAACCTAATCCGCCAGTTGTAGAGATCATTATTGTACCGGAATCTCCAACTGCTGTTGCAAATTTCTCATTTGCAAAATAGACTGCATTTAAGTTCGAAAGCGTATTACTTGCTATTTTGTTTATTGATGTAAACTTATTCTTATCCTGTTCTGAAGAAAATAATGACTGGATACTATATTTTTTTAATTGATCGAGTTTATTACTTGTCAGCAATTCATTAACCTGGGTGTAAACAAAATAAGCAAGGATAATCATCAGAATGATAATACCGGCGAATGCCAAACTTGAAAATGCTTTATAAGATTTTGACCGTTCGTTTGTTTTCTTGAAGTAACTTGTGTACAATTTGGCAACATCTTTATCCAGTTCCTGAACCTCACTATACATTTCTTCGCAGCTGTTGTATCTATCAAGCGGATTTTTTTCAAGTGATTTGCTTACAACTTTATCAACAAGCTCGGGTATACCGGTAAGTTTAGAAGAAATTTTAGCAGGTGTTTTTTTAAGATGGCTATCCATTACTTCGTATTCACTCTGATAATCAAAAGGCGGAATACCAACAATCATTTCATATAAAGTACAACCGAGTGAATAGATATCGCTACGATTGGTTACATCATCACCTTTTATTTGTTCAGGACTCATGTAATAAACCGTTCCGATCTTAGAACCGGTTTTAGTCATATTCTTATCAAAGAGAGATTTAGAAATTCCAAAGTCCATTATCTTTGTAATTCCCTCTTTGTTCAGAATAATGTTGGAAGGTTTAATATCTCTGTGAACAAATCCTTTGGAATGGGCATAACCTAATCCAAGAAGTGCTTGCTTTAGAATATAAATTACATCGTATAAATTAAATCGACCCTGGCGCTGAATGACCTTTTCAAGACTTTCACCTTCAACATATTCCATTGCAATACCAAGCAAATCGCCATATTCAATAAATCCATATACCGTAACAATGTTTGGATGAGATAACTTAGCCTGGTTTTTTGCTTCCCTTTTAAATCTTTCAATAAATCTCTCTCTGTCGTAACTCTGTGCATTAAGCATTTTAATAGCAACGTATCTATCTAGTTTAGTATCGTAAGCTTTATAAACAATACCCATACCGCCCTTGCCCAGAACAGAAACAATGCGGTAATTATCAATTAATTTTCCAATTAAATTTTCCATCGAGAAACTTTTTTTTTGATAATAGAATATAAAAAATTCTTTTCGATTTACGATTGATAAATCGATTATTCTCACAATGAGTAAGAAGATTTTTGATTTTTCAAACGATTTAACTAATTTTGCAAGCCCTTTGCGAGAGTGGCGGAATTGGCAGACGCGCTAGACTTAGGATCTAGTACCCAAAAGGTGTCGGGGTTCGAGTCCCCGCTCTCGCACTTTCATTTTTTAATCACTTAGTTGAGGTAATTTTTGGAAATTAAAGTCAATCAAATATCAGATAATATGCAGGAAGTCGAAGTTAATTTAGCTTACGATGAGATTACTGCTGAAATCGACGAAGCATATCAGGAAGAAAGAAAAAGTATAGAGATAGATGGGTTTAGGAAAGGGAAAGCCCCTATGGCTATGATTAAGAAATTATATGGTGAAGCCATTGAATATAAAGCGAGCGAAAAAATTGCTACTAAAAAATTCTGGGAAGTTGTTGATAAAGAGAACCTTAAACCGATTTCTACTCCCCAACTTGTAGATATCGATTTTGTAAAAGGAAGCAAACTCTTTTTCAAGATTCAATATGAAATTAAACCAAAACTTGAATTAAAAAATTATACTAACCTCGAAATTGAAAAACCGGTCTTCAAAGTAAAAGAAGATGATATCGAAAAGGAACTTGCTTACTTATTAAAACCCCATGTTAAGTATGAAACTGCTGAATGCGTAGATGATAAGTATTTTAGAATAACAGCGAATTTGCAGAAGCTTGATGAAAATGGTGTTGCCGTAATTGGGCAAAGAAGCGAGAATATGGTTATAGATCTTAGCGATGAAAAAGTAAATGTACAGATTGTTGAAAATGCAAACGGTAAAAAAGTAAATGATAAATTCCCTTTTACATTTGTTGACGAACATTATCATGGTGAAGAACTTCACCACGAGGAATATAGATACGAAGCTGAGATAACAAAAATTGAAAAGATTGTTCAACCTGAATTATCGGAAGAAATAATAAAGAATATTTCCGGTAATAAAGCTTCTACGATTGATGAATTCAAAGAAATGTTAAGAAAGAATTTCAGCGATTATTATATTAAACAATCCGAGGAAATTTTTACAAACAGTTTATTAAACGAAATTGTAAAGAACAACGACTTTACTCCGCCAGCCGGATATGTAAAGACTGTGCATAAGAGATTTATTGAGCTTGAAAAGGAAAATGCAAAACGTTACAAGATGCCGAATGTTGATGAAAATGCTATTGCCGAATACTATAAACCCCGTGCGGAATGGAATGCTAAATGGCAAATAATTTTAGAAAATTTGGCTGAAAAAGAAAATATAAAAGTAGAAGATTCCGAATTAGAGGTACTGGCAAATCAGGAAGCTGAAAAAACCGGAATTTCTGCTCAGAAACTTTTTAAGTACTACAAAGATTCTAACCGTGGCGACGTTCTGTTGGAAGATAAGGTTATTGAGTTCCTTAAAAAAAATAATAAAATAAAAGAAGTTGATGCCGAAGAGAAACTAAAAGAGAAAAAAGGAAAATAAAATGAAGAAAGAAATTCTAACTTCAGGTTTATTAACTAAGAATTACGAGATTTATAATCAACTGGTTCCTTATGTTATCGAGCAGACTGGTCGGGGCGAACGGGGCATGGATATTTTCTCCCGATTGCTAAGGGAGCGTATAATCTTCCTTGGAACAGCAATAGATGATCACATTGCAAGTCTAATAATTGCACAATTACTATTTCTTGAAGCCGAAGATCCGGAAAAAGATATTTTCCTTTATATCAATTCGCCCGGAGGAAGTGTATCTGCTGGATTAGCTATATATGATACAATGAAGTATATCAAATCAAAGGTTTCTACAATTTGTGTTGGATTAGCAGCAAGTATGGGTGCGGTATTACTTGCCGGTGGAGAAGCTAATAAGCGTTCAGCACTTCCCCATTCCAAAATTATGATTCACCAACCATGGGTTGGCGGTTTACAAGGTCAAACAACAGACATTGAAATTCATGCTAAGGAAATGATTAAAACAAGAGATACCATTTACAATATACTTTCTGAACATACAGGAAAGAGTTACGAGCAGATTGCAAAAGATTGCGACAGGGATTATTTCCTTACTTCTGAAGAAGCAAAAGAATACAGACTTATCGATAACATTCTGGTTCACCGTGCTACACCAAGCGACCAGAACAAAGAAAAAAAATAAATATAGATTTAGACACCGAGGGCACATAAGTGCCCTTTTTTTTTAAACTTATTCAGGGGTATTAATATGAAATCTTTCAAGTACTTCTCACTCCTATTTTTACTTTTCGTTTTCAATCTAAATGCACAGGATAAACTTCTTACTGTGGAGGATGTAATATTAAATTCATTCAGATATTCTCCGGTTAACTTAAGACAATTAAGCTGGGTACCGGATACAGATAATTATGTTTATTCAGAAGGTAATGGAGAGCAATCAGTTCTTGTTATGTTTTCTGCAAAATCATCTAAGAAGGATACAGTATTAACTATAAAAGAATTGAATAATAAACTTGAAGCAGTAAATCAAAAAAAATTGAACAACCTTCCTTCAATTAAATGGCTAAGTTCTTCAACGGTTCAATTCTGGAATTCAGGTAATCTCTTTACTTATGAAACCAAACTAAAAAAGTTGAACAAAATAAATACATTACTTGAACAAGCAGAAAATCAAGCAGTTGCTCCTAATAATAAATTTGTTGCATATACAATAGCTAACAATCTTTTTGTAAATCTGGATGAATCAAAAAAAATACAGATTACAAGTGAAGCTGATTCCAATATTGTATGCGGACAAGCTGTTCACAGAAATGAATTCGGAATTAATGAAGGAATTTTCTGGTCACCAAATTCGAATTACATAGCTTATTACAGGATGGATCAAACAATGGTAACCGATTACCCGCTTGTAGAGATCAACCAGACTCCCGCTCAACTTAAAAACATTAAATATCCAATGGCCGGGCAAACAAGTCATCATGTTACTGTTGGTCTCTATAATGTTCAGTCAGGAAAAACTACGTGGTTAAAAACCGGCGAACCATTGGATCAATATCTCACAAATTTAGCATGGTCGCCCGATGAAAAATATTTTTTTATTGCACATCTTAACCGGGATCAGAACTATATGCAGTTTATTAAATATGATGTGTCAAACGGTGAACCGCTAAAGATTTTGTTCGAGGAAAAGGACAAGGAATTTGTTGAACCTCTAAACCCGATGATCTTTGTTCCGAAATCGAATAATAAATTTTTATGGTTTTCTGAAAGAGACGGTTTTAATCATCTATACCTTTATGATACCGATGGTAATTTAATTAAACAGGTTACACAGGGTAGATGGGTAATTACTTCTTTTAACGGATTTGATAAATCAGGAAAATTCATCTACATAACTGCAACAAAAGATTCTCCTATTGAACGGCACTTCTACAAAGTAAATATTGATAATGGTAAGTTAGAAAGAGTCACAAAAGAACCGGGGTTACATAATGTTCTGGTTAATAGTAACGATGAATATTTTATAGATAGCTACAATAATTTAACTGTACCGCGGGTGATAAATTTACTTAACAAAAAATATGAAATAGTAAAAAACCTGTTAACAGCAGATAATCCTCAGAAAGAACTTAAAACCGGCGAAACAAAAATTTTCACAATTAAAAATGATGAAGGAATAGATCTCTACTACCGTATAATCTATCCGCCGGATTTTGATCAAACAAAAAAATATCCGGTTATTTTTTACGTTTACGGTGGACCGCATTCTCAAGGTATTCTTAATACTTTTGGCGCAGGAAGTTACCAATTATGGTTCAAGATGATGGCTCAAAAGGGTTATATTATTTTTGAACTTGATAATAGGGGTACTTCCAACCGCGGTTCTGATTTTGCCCAGGCAACTTTCCGAAAACTTGGAACAATTGAAATTAAAGATCAGATGACCGGAGTGAATTATTTGAAATCACTCCCCTATGTTGATGAAAACAGATTTGGTGTTTATGGATGGAGTTACGGAGGTTTTATGACAACTTCTCTTATGTTGAGAACCAATAACACTTTTAAGGTTGGTGCTTGTGGTGGTGCTGTTATCGACTGGAAATTTTATGAGGTAATGTATACTGAAAGATATATGGATACACCTCAAACTAATCCGGATGGATACAAAGAGGCATCTCTCTTAAACTATGTTGATAATCTTAAAGGTAAATTACTACTCGTTCATGGTACTTCGGACCCGACAGTTGTATGGCAGAATACTTTATCCTTTGCAAAACGTGCTGCTGAATTGAATAGACCTCTTGATTATTATCCTTATGTAGGACATGGACATGGTGTAAGAGGTAGAGATGCACTTCATTTGTATAATAAAATAACTAATTACTTTTTAGATAATCTCTGATAGTAAATTTTGAGAGACTGTCTTAACGGCAGTCTCTCTGAATCACAAACTACATATCTCCATTTTCAACTGTATATTAAATTGATTATTTTTCCAACCAAATTTATTAGAGTAATTTTTCAGGAATAAATGCCAAGCGGAAATAAAGCAGACTTATTATTGCGGAAAATTTCCGAACTATCGGAATTTGCAAAAAGGGGTGACGACTTCTTTTCTGATGAAGTTTGCAATTTTCTGGTTGATGAATTTAATCTGGATGCTGCTGTTCTTTTCGTTATCAATCCTGATAAAAAACTTACTGTTCTTAGCCGTTCTAATTCTTCCCGTAAGGTCTTTACTAAAGGTTCTATTCACGAATGTCCGGGCTGCAAATTGATTCAAGGTGAAACAGGTAATGAGCTTTCTTCTGATCCTTCGTGCCAGATTAAGATTTCCGATTTTCTTCTGAATGAAAATTGTATAATCCTGGAAATAAATAAAGAGACCAAACTATTAATTAAAACTGCTAAAAAAGCCTCTTTAACAAGGGATGAAAAGGAAAACCTTGGTAAAACTCTTAACATTATCTCTAACTTTTACAATACATGGTATTCATTAAAAGGTGGAAATTTACCAGGTAATAGAAATTTTATTCAGCTCTATGTGGATGCTTCGCACGAATTAAAAAACAGTGTTAATTCTATTATTGGATTTACTTCAATTTTTGCAGACGAAAAATTATCTTCTTCTAATACAGAATATATCGCTTCTATAAAAAGAAATGCTCAGAATTTATTGCTTAATATAAACGACCTGAATGAAATTGCAAGAGCAGAATCGAACCAATTAGTAGCTAACCTTAAAAATATTTCTGTAGAAAATTTAGTAACCGATCTTACATCAATTTTTAAAAGTAAGCTCGCCAGTAAAAATCTGACCTTTAAATTGAATGTCGCTAAGGAATTAGAGAAACCAATTGATCTTGATGATCAGAAACTTAGATATGTATTAACAAACTTGTTGTTTTTCTTAACGGCACCCGGTCCAATTGGCAGTTTTGAGATAAAAGTTACACCTGAATCCGGTAATAAACTAAAATTCGTTATTTCCGATAATAACAAAGGAATACCAGCGGATTTAGTAAATAACCTTTTTGAACCTTTTGCTCTTTCTAAATTAAATGAGTTTAAAAACTCCAGTCTGGCTGGATTCAGCTTAACACTGGTTAAAAAATACATAAATTTCTTAGGGGGAGAAATTAACGTTTCAAGTGAAGCTAATGGAACAACTTTTATATTCAATATTAACGGAGAAGTGATGACAGACTTAGAAAATACTCTATCTAAGCTTCCAAAACCAACCTCTAAGAATAAAGTGCTTGTAATCGAAGACGATTATGCAACTTCTAAATTACTTAGTAATTATCTTAATAAATGGGGTTACGACCCTACAATTGTAAATTCGGAAGAACAGGCATTTTCTGTCATCAATACCGAACAATTACTTGCAGTAATTCTTGATATTGAAATACCGCATATAAATGGATTAGAGTTACTAAAAAAAATTCACGATAACCCTAACACAAAAAATGTTCCTGTAATAGCATGTTCAATTGAACCTGAGCAGCAAAAAGCATTCTTAATGGGTGCAGTAGAGTATTTTGTAAAACCGATCAATTATAATTATCTGGTTGAAGTTCTTCAGCATTATAAACTCCGGAAAGATTCTAATGTTCTTTGTATTGATGATGATGTTCCAACATTAAATTTAGTTAAACAAGCGATTGAAAGCGTTGGCTTTAACGCTATTGCAGAGAATATTTCTGCAAATGTTATGGGATTAATACGCGATAAAGAAATTGATCTTGCTATCGTAGATTTAGATATGCCGGCTCCTAATGGATTCGAATTGATTAAGTTGATTAAATCCGAAAAACGGTTCGCAAACCTTCCAATTATCATCTACACTGGAAAAGAAAACTACAGAGAAGACTTATCCAAAATAGAAGGACTATTTGAAGAACTTTTAGATAAACGCTCAACCAATATTGAAGATCTTGCTGATACAATTAACGCAATGATCAACCGTTATGAAGTTCCTCCTCCTGTTTCAGAGGTTATTAGTAAAAAAGGCGGAGTTAAAATTTTACTTGCGGAAGATTATAAACACTCCCAGATTATAGTAACACGCCTTCTTAAGAAAAATAGTTATGAAGATATTGTTGTTGTTGAAAACGGTGAAGATGCTGTTAAAATGGCTACAGGAGATAAATTCGACCTTATCCTGATGGATATGCAGATGCCGATTATGAATGGGTTTGAAGCCACTGAAAAAATAAGGCTGATGCCCGAATATAAGAACATACCAATTATTGCACTTACTGCATTTGCTATGAAAGGTGACCGCGAAAAATGTCTCGAGTCCGGTGCCACTGATTATATTCCAAAGCCAATTGATTCAAAAGAATTTATTGATAAAGTAAAGTATTACACTAACGCATAAGTATCTTACATTCATTCTCTTTATTGTAAGTTCTCAACAGCAATTATAGTTGCTGATATTTCGGCAACAGATGTATTTAATACTTACCGAATACCGCTAATTACAATCAACTTTTTTATATTTGCGCCAGCTATAAAATATTTTAGAGTTTATTGTGAAAGAAATTAGAGTCCGATTTGCCCCATCTCCAACAGGTTATTTGCATGTAGGCGGTTTAAGAACTGCTCTCTATAATTATCTGTATGCAAAGAAAAATAATGGAAAATTTATTCTAAGAATTGAAGACACTGACCGTAACCGATATGTTGAAGGTGCGGTTGAAAATCTGATTGCAGCTTTAAAGTGGGCTGGTCTTGAATACAATGAAGGACCCGATATTGGCGGTAATTACGGACCATATATGCAGTCCCAACGACTGGAGATTTATAAAAAACATGCTGATGAGCTAATTGCTAAGGAAGAAGCTTATTACTGTTTCTGTTCAGCGGAACGGCTTCAAAAACTACGCGAAGAACAGGAGAAGCAGAAGCTGCCTCAGGCAAAGTATGATAAACATTGTCTCTCTCTTGCTAAAGAAGAGATTGAACAAAATCTCAAGAACAATCTTCCTTATGTTATTCGACTGAATGTAAAACCGAATCAAAAAATAATTTTTGATGATATTATACGTGATCACGTGGAGTTTGAAAGTAATAATGTTGATGACCAGGTTCTGATTAAAAGTGATGGTTATCCTACATATCATCTTGCTAATGTTGTAGATGACCACTTGATGAAAATAAGCCACGTAATACGTGGCGAGGAATGGCTTTCATCAACACCCAAACACGTTTTGTTATATGATGCTTACGGATGGGAAAGACCAAAGTTTGCACACCTACCTCTTCTACTAAATCCGGATAAATCGAAATTAAGCAAGCGGCAAGGTGATGTTGCAGTTGAAGACTACCGGGATAAAGGTTACTTGAAAGAATCACTGATAAACTTTGTTGCTCTTCTTGGCTGGAATGCCGGTGACGATAAAGAATTTTATTATATGAATGAATTGATCGAAAAATTCTCGCTCGATAGAGTTAATAAAGCCGGAGCTGTGTTCGATATTCAAAAACTGAACTGGCTTAATGCAGAACATTTAAGAAAAATGCCTAATGATGAAATCCTTAAATTGCTTAAAAAGGAAATTCTCAATTCTCAATCCACCAAACTAATGGCGGACAAGTTCTCAACTCTCAATTTACCGGATAATTATCTTCTTCTAATAATTACTGCAATGAAAGAGAGAGTTGCATTTGTAAAAGAATTTATTACAACCTGTCAATACTTCTATACTCCACCTACAGAGTATGAGCAAAAGTCAGTTGAAAAGAACTGGAAACCGGAAACACCAGAACATTTGCGAAAACTGATTGATGAGTTTAAACTACTCGATAATCCATCTAAAGAGGATTTTGAACATGCATTCGGAAAAACAGCAGAGCAATTAGGAATTGGCAAAGGTAAACTGATTCATCCATTGCGTCTTGCTGTTTCAGGTCAAAGCACAGGACCCGGAATGTTTGATCTTCTTTTCATTCTTGGAAAGGATGAAGTAATAAAGAGAATT
>JBBIHP010000033.1:0-2390 GCA_037446915.1 Ignavibacteria bacterium | reverse complement strand
CGGAATGTTTGATCTTCTTTTCATTCTTGGAAAGGATGAAGTAATAAAGAGAATTTATAATGCAATCGATACAATTTCATAATAAAATAAAACTTCCCCGAAATTTATTCGGGGAAATATTCGTTTTAATTATTCTCATGTTGATGTGTACTTTTATCTACTATAGTCATATATGAGATAATTATTTCATCTTTCGCTACCAGGCATATCCAATATCCAACCTTATTGCAGGTACACTGCCATCATATTTCTCAAAATCATTTTTAGTATTTACACTGCCGAAATAATAGTCGATACCGATCCCCAGACCTAATGCAAATTCTTTTGATGGAAACCATTGCCATCCAATTAAACCTCCAATAGAAAACGGACTTGTACTACCTTCATCGCTTTTAATGTGATTGTAAGAAATATTCGGTGCAAAATAGAATCCTCTCATTTGCTTTCCAGAAGGATAATATCTTAATTCTGAATTGAAACCGAATCCATCAATTCCAGATATTGTTGGTGTTTGGACTCCAATACCAATTACAATCTTTTCATCAATTTTGTGAAAGTAGGACAGGTTATAAAACAGAAAAAATTTTAAAGGATTAATAATCAGCATATTATCCCTTGGAGTAATATCTTCTGTTATACTTGTAATAACTGATTCTGTGTAAGTCGTATCTTTTTCTGTCTTGGATACGGATACTTTTTTCTCGTGAGTTTTATCCTGTGCATATAGCTGAAATGAGAATAGTGTAATAATTAAAACAGTAGCAATAATCTTTTTCATCTTTCCCTCCAATTAGTTGTTGACTTCAATTAACAAAAACAGTGCCCGTAATTAACTGTAATTTCCTCGAAATCAATGATTTAATTAATGATATCTTAGTAAGGTGTATAATAATCTGGATAAATATCCTTTCAATATAGACAGTGCAATAAAAAGGAACTTCCCTTTCAATAATTTGGTTTAGCTTCATAAAAACTATGAAACTATATACTCTTTACAACGAACAGAAAATAAACATTACAATTGACGAAGCATGGGAGTTCTTCTCATCACCAGAAAACCTTAGAAAGATTACTCCACCTTATATGGGCTTTGAGATCACTTCTAATTTTAAGAACGAAAAAATGTATGCCGGAATGATAATCGCTTATATTGTAAAACCAGTATTAAATATTCCAATGCGGTGGGTAACCGAAATTACGCATGTTAAAGAGAAAGAATATTTTATAGATGAACAGCGGTTTGGTCCATATAAATTGTGGCACCACTTGCATCAATTTAGAGTTGAAGGTGGAGAATTAATAATGGTAGATAAGGTTAATTATGCTCTCCCCTTTGGAATAATCGGAAGAATTGTGCACAAACTATTTGTAAGAAAGCAAGTTGAAGAAATATTTGATTATAGAAGAAAGGTACTTGAGGAATTATTTTAAAAATAGAGACGCTTTATCAAACGTCTCTACATAATTATTTTTTCCAGCTATCTTTTAATGTAACAGTTCTATTGAAAACTAATTTCTCCTTCGTTGTGTATTTAGAATCAACACAGAAATAGCCCATGCGTTCAAACTGAAATTTATCTAACGGTTTAACATTCTTAAGTGATGGTTCTAATTTTGCATTTGTGATTAGTTCCAGCGAGTCAGGGTTTAATTTACTTATCCAGTCTTCATCAGCTCCTGGATTTTCAACGGTAAATAATCGGTCGTACAATCTTACTTCGGCATCAAAACAATGCTTAGCAGAAACCCAGTGAATAACCCCTTTAACTTTTTTATTACTCGACCCGGCTCCGCTCTTTGTTTCAGGATCATAAGTACATCTTAATTCAATAACATCACCATTATCATTCTTTATCACTTCTTCGCATTTAATAATATATGCATAACGTAATCTTACTTCCCCACCTGGTACAAGTCTGTGAAATCCCTTAGGAGGATTTTCCATAAAATCACTCTGTTCAATAAATAATTCTCTGCTGAATGGAGTTTTTCTTGTCCCGGCATCAGGGTCTTCTGGATTATTAACAGCTTCTAATTCCTCTTCGCCATCATAATTAGTAATGACAACCTTTAGTGGTTTTAGAACCGCCATTACTCTATTAGCTCTCTTGTTAAGATCGTCTCTAATAGCATACTCAAGAAGAGCTATGTCTGTTAAAGCATCGCGTTTAGCTACTCCTATTATTTCGGCAAAGTTTCTAATTGATTCAGGTGTATATCCCCTTCTGCGGTAGCCTGATATTGTTGGCATACGCGGATCGTCCCATCCGTCAACATATCCTTCTTTAACTAATTGTAAGAGTCTGCGTTTACTCATTACTGTGTAACTTAAATTAAGCCGTGCAAATTCAATCTGCTGCGGATGATGAACATCAAGCTGATCCAAAAAC
>JBBIHP010000032.1:0-26510 GCA_037446915.1 Ignavibacteria bacterium | reverse complement strand
CGTTACTCCAAGCGAGTATGTTGGGAACTTAATGCAGCTTGCAATTGAAAAAAGGGGAGTATATAGGAACACAACGTATATTGATCCAACTCGTGCCGATATTCAGTTCGAGTTTCCGCTCTCTGAAATTATTTTTGATTTTTATGATAAACTGAAATCGATCTCACGCGGTTATGCTTCGTTCGATTATGAATATATCGGTTACCGTGAATCTGATCTGGTTAAGCTTGATATTATGCTCAATGGAGAAAAGGTTGATGCTCTTTCTATTATTGTTCATGAAAAGAAAGCTTATACATGGGGTCAAAAGGTCTGTTCTAAACTTAAAGATCTGATTCCACGGCAAATGTTCGAAATAGCGGTTCAAGCTGCTATTGGAACTAAGGTTATTTCAAGAACGAATATTAAAGCAATGCGTAAAAATGTTCTTGCTAAATGTTATGGCGGTGATATTACTCGTAAAAGAAAATTATTGGAGAAACAGAAGGAAGGTAAGAAGAGAATGAAACAGGTCGGTAATGTTGAAATACCACAGGAAGCATTTTTAGCTGTGCTGCAAATAGAAGATTAAAGAAATAGAACGCTGATCTATATGATGTTTATGATTAATTATGATCTTAAAAAATCTTAGAAATCATAAAAATCTGTGTCCCATTAGAAAATAATTTTAAGGATAATTTTTATGTCAGAAAAGATTGAAAAGAAAGAGAAAACACTGAAAGCCATGAGAACACCTTTAAGACGGTTTTTAGATTTTTTTAAAAATTTATTATTTGCTGCAATAGCTGCATTGTTAATCAAAACTTTTCTAATCGAAACATCACGTGTTCCAACCGGATCAATGGAAAGCACAATACTTGTCGGCGATTTTCTCTTCGTAAATAAATTTATTTATGGTGCAACTTCACCTCGCACAATTCCATTTACAAATGTTGTACTTCCATATTTTCAGATGCCCGCAATCCGGGAACCTGAACGTGGCGACATAGTTGTATTCGAATACCCCGGCGACCGCGATGAATTAGTTCCAATGTCGATAGATAATTATGTTAAACGTTGTATTGGTATTCCCGGAGATACTATTTTTATCCGCGACAAAGTAGCATTTGTAAACGGTCAGGAAGCTTGGCGACCGCCCCATATTCAATATCTAAATCCATATACTACACCGGCTGGTATTGTAAATCCGCGTATCTTTCCCAAAGGATCCAATTTTAACGAGGATAATTACGGTCCTGTTGTTGTTCCTAAAAAGGGCGATGTTATTCCTCTTACATTAAGTAATATTGAAGGATGGCGGACAATTATTGACCGGGAATTCGGACGGCGCGTTGTTACAATTGAAGGCGACCAAATTATGATTGATAAAAAACATGTCACTTCTTACACTATTACAAAAGATTATTATTTTATGATGGGTGATAACCGCGATGATAGCGCCGATAGCCGCTTCTGGGGATTCGTTCCGCGCGATAAAGTCGTTGGTCAGGCTTTCTTTATTTATTGGTCCTGGAATCCTGCAATTCCTTTTTCCGATTTCTTTAATTTATTAGGTTCTGTCCGCATTGGAAGAATTGCAAAATTAGTCCATTGAGTTTTTCATTACTCATCATTTATTTTGCATTCAGGATATTAGTTTGATTCTCTTCTCCTTATCTGCAGAGATCATAACTAATCATAATAATCTGCGTTCTATTTTCTTTTAAGAAAGGTATTATATGAGATCGCTCCTAATTCTTTTCTTCACATTTGTTTTCTCCGCTTCTCCATTTTTTCAAACTAAATATTTAATCTACTTTGTTGATAAAGGAAATGAAGTAACCCGCCTAAACAAATCATCACGTGTTTATCAGGAAGCAGAAAAATTACTTTCTCAAGAAAGTATTGATCGCCGTAAACTGGTTATGGGAGATAACTACATAACATTTAAGGATTTACCTGTAAATGAGACGTATGTTAAATCAATAGAATCTTTGGGAGTGCAAGTTATTCATAAACTGAAATGGTTCAATGCTATTTCGTGTTTTTTAGGTGATAACCAGTTAAGAGAAATTAAATCTCTCCCGTTTGTAAAAAATATTGAGCAGGTAAAATCGTATACAAAAAGAGAACCGGGTGAAGAGTTTGCAATACCTAATGAGCAATTACAGAAGACAAACTATTTACTCGATTATGGCGCTTCATTCACTCAAAATAATTTATCGGATATTCCGGTCGTCCACGATCTCGGGATAAATGGCGAGGGTGTAATAGTGGGACTTCTAGATTCAGGATTCAGATGGAAGACAAATCCTTCATTACAAAACCGTCAGGTTCTCGGCGAAAGGGATTTTATTCAGGGTGATAATAATACTTCTAACGAAGGGAATGATGCATCCAATCAGGATTCCCATGGTACAAATGTATTCTCAATTATCGGAGGATACGCTCCGGGCTTTTTAATTGGACCGGCTTTCAATGCTAAATATTTGTTAGCTAAAACTGAGGATATTAGAACAGAAAAAAACATTGAGGAGGATAATTACGCTGCTGCACTTGAGTGGATGGAATCCCAGGGAGTTCATATTACAAGCAGCTCACTCGGCTATTCTACTTTTGATGCTGGACAAATATCATACAATTTTCAGCAGATGGATGGCAAATCAACTATTGTTGCAAGAGCAGCAAACCTTGCATTCGAAAGGGGAGTAACTACTTTGACTTCTGCTGGAAATGAAGGCACAAGTTATTGGGGACCTAATGTAAGCGGAATTCAATCTCCGGCTGACGCACCTAATATGATTGCTGTTGGATCTGTTACTAACCTAAATGTTGTTTCTTCTTTCAGTAGCCGGGGTCCAACTTCGGATGGAAGAATTAAACCGGAAATTGTAGCCCAGGGATCCAACGTAGTTTATAGAGGTGTCTCAAGTACTTATAGTTCGGGGAATGGAACCTCTTATTCTGCTCCAATTGCTGCCGGTGTTGCCGCAATGCTTAAGTCGGCTTTCCCGCATTTAACAAATAAACAGATTAGACAGATAATGTTGGAATCTGGTGATAATGTCAGCTCACCTAACAATGAGAGGGGCTACGGACTAATTTCTGCTAAAAGAGCAATTACTTATCCTAACATCAGTTTTGTAAGCGGACAACCCGTTATCAATAAAGCAATAATTCTTACCGGTGGAATTAACGAAAGTACTTTAAAAATTTTTATAAGAGAATCGAATCAGAATTTTGTAGAATCAACTTTGCAGAAAAGAAATAGTTATTCATACACTTACAATGTTCCATCAACTTTGGCAGATAAGAATATTGAATTCTATTTTACGTATATGGGTAATAATGGTGTTACATATAGAGAACCATCTGTAAATAATTTTCGCTTTAAGTACGGAAGCTGGGCAATTGATAATTTTCTAACCGATTTAAAAGAGTATGAAGAAATTCCGATTCAATTTTCTCTTTCGCAGAATTATCCTAATCCGTTTAATCCCTCAACAACAATAAAATTCTCAATACCTAATGTAGAGTCGAGGCATGCCTCGACTTTACAGAATGTTACATTAAAAATATTCGATTTAATAGGAAAGGAAATTACAACACTTGTTGATGATTATAAATTACCCGGAACTTATTCAGTAACATATAATCCAAAAAATAATTTAGCAGCAGGAGTTTATTTCTATCAACTAAAAGCCGGCAATTTTGTTCAATCTAAGAAAATGGTTCTTCTCAAATAAAATTGGATGACAAATGTCAGAAATAATTAATCCGCATCAACTTAAATACCTTGAATCATTTAGACCTGAACCTGATTCATTAATACTGGAGATGGAACAACTTGCAGCCGATAAAAAAATTCCGATTCTCGATTGGAAATCTGCTGAATTATTAGAGCAAATTCTTCTTCTTATAAAACCGAAGCGCGTTCTCGAAATAGGAACCGCAATTGCTTACTCATCTATTAGAATTGCCCGCAAATTAAAAAAGAAAGGTTATGTGGATACAATTGAAAAAAGTCTCGATAATATTTCGCTTGCAAGCGAGTTTATTAAAAAAGCCGGATTGGAAAATCAAATAAATTTAATTGAAGGAAATGCTAAAGAAGTTATGCCGCTGCTGGATAAAAAGTATGATCTCATTTTTATTGATGCCGATAAAGAAGATTATGAAAAGGTTTTTTACTATTCATTAATGCTCCTTAAAAAGGGAGGAGTCCTCTTTGTAGATAATCTGTTATGGCATGGTTTTCCCGCTTCATCTAAAGTACCGCCATCATATAAAAATTCTACAAAATATATAAGGGAGTTTAATAAACTTTTTATGAATCAATCGGCGCTTGTTACTTCAATTTATCCTGTTGGTGATGGTGTTGGCATAGGAGTAAGAATATAATGAATTTAAGTAACGATACTCAGAAAATATTATCTGCGATTGATAAACTTTCAAAAGCTAAATTAAATTTCCGCGAAGATCTCGGTAGATTGATTGAACTCTCAATTCAAAACAGTAAGATGAATGTTCTGGAAGAACTCTCATTCCAGGCACGTTATGCACAAGGATTGTTAAAGATTGTTCAGAATCGTGATAATAAAATTGAAGAGGAGTATTTTTCGAAGGTTCAGAAAGAATTTGCTCAATCATTAGAAAAAATTAAATCCTCAGTAGAAGAAATCCTTTCCAATTCGTCCGCATTTATTAAGCAGATTTTCAGTGAAAAATATTTACAGATGACGCACACTAGTCTATCCAACATTAATAAACTCTGTTCCGATCTCGGTTTTGTTAAATTGTATTTTAACGATTTGAAAAGAGAATAGAAGAAACCGGGAACCTGATCTTTTCAAATCCCCGGCTTTTATGAAATGTTATTTATGCTTTCTTAATGTTTCGGAATACTTTTCAGCTACTTCCTGAACAGATTTACTTGAAATAAGGTTATAAATTCTGTTTCTTAAATCGGCCCATTCATCATGTAACGGACATGGATTTTCCTCGGAACATTCTTTTAATCCAGTAACACATTTTAGATTTATTACTGGACCTTCAACTCTTTCAACAATTTCCAGAATAGAACTTTTCTTAGCTAACTCTGTAATCTTAAATCCTCCGCCTCTACCCTTAAAAGAATCTACGTATCCGTATTTAGCCATTCTCTGTAAGATTTTTGCAAGATAATGTGCTGGAATATCCTCGCTTTTAGCTATTTCTGAGGACATGATGAGACTGTCTTTTGATTGACGTGCAAGAAATAGAATTGCTCTGATTGCGTATTCTCCGGTTTTTGTGTAGATCATGTTGGACCTTTATATTATATAAGAATATTATCTATTATTAGAATTGGAGAAAAATATCCTAAATAAAAATTAAATAAATAACCCCTCTTTGTCAATAAATTATTTTTGTCATTTTTTTACGATTTTGAATTCATTTATTCACTTCTGTGTTAATGTAATTAGTTGAATAAATGTGTTAAATTATACCCCGAAATTGACGAATCATTAATTCCAAATAAAAGTAGAGGGCAAAATGTCTAAAACGTTCGAAATCATCGAAAGAGTTGGTATTTCTAATGAAAGTATTTCAGATGCTGTTAAATCAGCGGTCATCGAAGCAAATACAGAAAGAAAAGTCGGCTGGTTCGAAGTAATTGAACAGCGCGGCAGAATTACTAACGATGGAAAAATTGAATATCAGGTAACTGTAAAAATTGGTAGAAAATTAACAGAATAAAGGAAGGAGAATAAAATGTCATTAAAAGTTGGCGATGTAGCACCCGATTTTACATTAAAGAATTTTGATAATGAAGCTTTTTCACTAAGTAGTTTCAAAGGGAAAAAGAATGTTGTCTTATTGTTTTTTCCTGCTGTGGGAACTTCAGTTTGCGAAAAAGAATTGTGTTCGACTCGCGATAGCATGAAAGATTATGAAAATCTTGATGCTCAGGTTTTTGCTATAAGTGTTGATTCTCCATTTGCTCAAAAATTATGGAACGATAAACATAATTTTAATTTCCCGGTTCTTAGCGATTTTAATAAAGAAGTTTCTAAATCCTATGATGCGCTTTATGATGTATGGCTACCGGAAAAATTTGCATTGAAAGGCGTTTCAAAACGTTCTGCATTTGTTATTGATAAAAATGGTTTGGTCCAATATGCTGAGGTTCTTGAAGTTGCCGGCAACGAACCTAATTACTCTGCAATACAGGATACACTTAAAAAACTTGCTTAAGCAAAAAAATAAGGACAGACAATTAAGTCTGTCCTTTTTTGTTTATAGGAACTATTTTTGAAAAGTAACTTGTTTAGCTTCTAACAGAAAGGAGAATAAATGGCTTATGTTGGGAAAAAAGCACCCTCTTTTTCTTTGATGGATTCAAATGGGGTTAATGTTTCCTTGAAGGATTTTGAAGGAAGAAAAGTTGTTCTCTATTTTTATCCTAAAGATAATACCCCGGGTTGTACTAAAGAAGCGTGTGATTTCAGAGATTTCTTCCCTGATTTCAAGAAAAAACAAATTACTGTTATTGGTATCAGTCCGGATTCAATAGAATCCCATAAAAAGTTTGTTCAGAAATTTAACCTTCCGTTTATTCTTTTAAGCGATGAGAAAAAAGAGGTTCTTAAAAAATATAATGTTTGGAAAGAAAAAAGTATGTACGGCAGAAAATATATGGGTGTTGAAAGGACTACTTTTTTAATCAACGAAGCCGGCAAGATAATTAAAGTATTTCCAAAGGTTAAAGTTAATGGACATATTGAGGTAGTAATAAAAGCATTTAAGGAAAATTAGAGTTATCTAAATGTTATATCTTACAAGAAGAGAAGTATTCAGCGCATCTCATCGGTTATATAATGAAAAATATAGTGATGAAGAGAATTTGAAAATTTTTGGAAAGTGTAGTAATCCGAATGGCCATGGGCATAATTATGTGCTTGAAGTTATTGTAAGGGGTAAGATAGACATGGCTACAGGTTATGTAATAGATCTGAAAATTCTTAAGAAGATAATCCGGGATAATGTGATTGATAAAGTTGACCATAAGAACCTTAATGTTGATGTCGATTTTATGAAAGGATTAAATCCCACTGCAGAAAATATTGCTATTGGAATCTGGAATCAGCTTGTAAAAAAAATTCCATCCGGGGAATTGTATGCTGTAAAAATTTATGAAACTGAAAATAATTATGTAGAATATAGAGGGAAGGAATAAAATTGAAACAGGAAGTGATCGAAAAAAATATCAAAACAATCATTGAGGAAATTGGAGAGGATATTAATCGGGATGGGTTATTAAAAACTCCTCACAGGGTTGCCAAAGCATATGAATTTTTAATGCAAGGATATAATAAAAAAATTGAGGATGTACTTAATGGGGCAATATTCAATGAGAAATATGATGAGATGGTTATTGTAAAGGATATCGATTTCTATAGTATGTGCGAACATCACCTCTTGCCGTTCTTTGGTAAAGTTCATATCGCTTATATACCAGGAGGAAAGATTGTAGGACTTAGTAAAATTCCAAGGATAGTTGATGTCTTTGCCAGAAGGTTACAGGTTCAGGAACGTATGACCCAGCAGATTGCAGATACAATTGAAGAATTTCTGAGTCCTATTGGAGTTGGAGTAGTTGCTGAAGGTTATCATATGTGTATGGTGATGCGCGGAGTTCAGAAACAAAATTCTATTACTACAACTAGTGCAATGCATGGAATCTTTAAATCCGATGCAAGAACCAGATCAGAATTCTTAAACCTTATAGCTCAAAAAAGAATTTAATGGAAGAAAAAAAAGCTGTCTGGATCACAGGAACAAGTTCCGGTATCGGCCGGGCATTGGCAATTGAATTCGCAAAAAATGGCGAAACAGTTATAGCAACTTCCCGTAATAAATCTCTTATACAGAACTTTAAAAATGAACTTGGAACTAAATCGAAAAATGTAATTCCATATGGGCTCGATATAAGAGATTATAAATCTATCCAATCGTTTTATTCCGAAGTTTCAAAATCATTCTCTTTAACCTGTTTAATTAATAATGCCGGTCTAAGTTCTTTTAAACCCTCCTACGAAGATTCAGTTGAAGAAATAAAAAATATTATTGATGTAAATCTCTTAGGTGCTATTTATTGTATCAAAACTATTTTACCGGAAATGATTATTAGAAACAATGGTACAATTATTAACATTCTATCAGTTGTAACGCAAAAGCTATTCACAAACAGCAGTGCTTACTCTGCCTCTAAAAACGGATTGATGGCTTACTCCAAAGTTCTTAGAGAGGAAGTAAGGAGTAAGAATATAAGGGTTCTCAATGTTTATCCGGGCGCAACTAAAACTTCAATCTGGCCGAACAATGTTCTGGAAAAATATTCACATAGAATGATGACACCCGAAGAGATTGCTAAAATTGTTTATCATGTCTATTCACAGAAATCTAATGTAGTAACCGAAGAAATTTTATTAAGACCAATTCAAGGTGATCTTTAAGAAGTGGTCAATCATAAAAATGTTTAAAATTAAAAACCCCGGCTAAACCGGGGTTATAAGTTTTATCTCATTCTATTGTTAACTCTTTCTTTGATCCGTTCTTTAATCATACCTTTCATTTTACCCGGTTGATCCATCATTCCAAGATGTTTGCTCCAGGTTGCTTTTTGTTCATCATTAAGAATCTTGTTGATAGAAATCCATCTTTTAACAGCAGATGATTTCATATCTGCTTGCAATTTGCTGTTGGTGTCGGTTAAATCAATAAGTTTTTTCTCATCAATTTTGTTATCGCTAACCATCTTCTTAATCTCAAGACGGTTTTTTTCTATCTGTGCTTTTAAGTCAACTACTCTTTTCTGGTGTTCTAGAGTAATATCATTAAATTGCTTCTCCTGTTCGGGAGTTAAATTAAGCTTTGCAATAATAGGACGACCAGAAAAATCGCCCATTCTTTTCATACGGCCAGCCGGTTGAGCTATTAAAGATACACTTAATACAAATAAAACAAATATAAATACTGATTTTTTCATGACTGCTCCTGTTTATTTAAAAATGTTTTTTCTTTTTGCTATTTTGACATTCGATAGTTATCCCTGGTTTAATTTTAATAGTACCTGCTATTGTTAATAATAATTAATTAATTGATTAAACTATCCCAATAAGCCGTGTGTCTATTTTTTGAATAAATTTAATATGATGGAAAAAGATAACGATTTTGAACTGGTCGAAAAGTTTGTTTCAGGTGATGAAACCTCATTTAATTTGTTGGTGAGAAAATATCAGAAGAGAATTTACTGGCATGCAAGGCAGATGCTTGGTGATCATCTGGATGCCGATGAAGTAACCCAGGAAGTCCTGATTGTTCTTTATAAAAAATTAAAAACGTTTAGCTATAAATCCTCCTTATATACATGGATTTATAAAATAGTTACTACTAGAAGTCTTAATCAGATTAGAAGAAAAAAAATTAAAAGACTTGTTACTTTCGACAACGATGAAAATAGGGAATTTGTTAGTCATCACGATATCATAAATGATATTGTTAACAGGGAAAAAATTGACAAGGTGAATAAAGCGCTTGAAAAATTACCACCAAAGCAACGGCAGATTTTTGTTCTGCGTAATTTTGACCAGCTTTCTTATGAAGAGATTGCGGAAATAACTGGTAAAAGTGTAGGGGGTTTGAAAGCAAATTACTTTCACGCATTAAAAAAAGTAATGGAGATGGTTGATGAAAAAGATTGATGAAGATATTCTGAAATATCTATCCGGTCTTATGAATAATGGAGAGATAACAGACTTTGATAATAAGTTGGCAGTTGATTCTTCATTTAAGGAGAGATATAATCAAATAAAAGAAAAAGCCGGTGAGTTCTCTTCGGTAAGAGAAATCGAGTTGAATGAAGCATATTTTAATAACCTTTTACCAAGAGTTCATGAGAAATTAATGAAGCGTAAAAAAGTGAAATTGATAAGAGAATATGCTCTGATATTACCAACGGTTATTACTGTTTTGCTCGTAATTATCATGTCAATTTTGGACAGGAATGGAGAAATTGATTTGCCAAAATCGCTGGCAAGTGAAGTAGTAAATAATATTGATGATGATGAATTAGCTGATAACTTAATAAAGGATTATTCATTCGAATCGGTTCTAAATATGCAGCAGAGAAACGGTGAATTTGAAATTTATATTCCTGATAATGTTAACTTATCATTGAATAGTATTTCCCAATATGTTGATTTCTCCAAAATTGATTATTCACAGGTTGAAAATATTTCCGGAAATGAATTAGAAAAGTTGTATAACAATTTAAGTGCTATTACATTTGAGAAGGTGTCAAAATGAAAAAATATTTTTTGTTACTATTTGTAATTCTTTTATCCTCCGTTCTAATTGGACAGGTTAAAGAAGAAAATAAAAAACGACAGCGCCCATTCGAAAAAATTGAACAGCTGGAAAAAGCCAAGCTCATAGAAGTTTTGGATCTTAATGAAGAGACTGCAATAAAATTTTTTACTAGAAGGAAAGAACATCAGAAACAAATGCGGGATTTAATGGAAACCCGTGAAAACTTAATTAAAGAATTAGAGAACAATGTTAAGGAAAAGGGCACAAAGGATAATTATTACTCGGAACAGGTAAATAAAATTTTAGACATTGAAAGACAGATGTGGATGACAAAGCAAGCATTCTTCAAATCATTAAGTGATTTTTTCTCCCCTCAGAAAATTGCTATGCTAACAGTTTTAGAGCACAAGTTCAGAAGGGAGATTGCACAATCTTTAATGGGTAGAAAAAGACCTGAAGATTGACATTTACAATGATGTAAAAATTTCTCTTCTCAAAATATTCTATTGCATTTTTTTCAACCGACCTATATCTTGCAACACATTTTTTGCGGAAGTGGTGAAATTGGCATACACGCTACTTTGAGGGGGTAGTGCCCGTTAGGGCGTGCGGGTTCAAGTCCCGCCTTCCGCACCCGGTTTTATTCAATTAATAACAATAGGTAATAAGCATGAAAAAGAAATGGACATCAATCTTCTTATCCCTTTTCCTCTTCACATCGATAGCAATAGCTCAGGATATGCCTCCTGATGCTGCAAAGGCATATAATGAGGGAAATAAATTATTTAAAGCTGGAAATCTCGATGGTGCTGTTCAGCAATATAACGAAGCACTTAAAACTTCCAAAGATTATAGAATCTATTACCAGCTTGGAGTTACTCTAAAAAAACTGAATAAACTTTCTGCTGCCGAAGATGCTTTCCGTGCATGTATTCAGAACAATCCGAATTTTGATATTGCTTATAATGGTCTTGGCGGAACTTATTTTCAGGATGGAAAATATGCAGAAGCCGTTGAGAGCTTTAAGAAATTTGAAGAACTCTCAAAACAGAAACAACATAAAGATCAGGCAAGAGAATATATTGCCAGAGCTTATGTTAAATTAAGCGAACAGGCAAAGAAAGACGGTAATTACAGCAAAGCAATTGATAATTTGAACGAAGCTTTAAAGTATAATCCTCTTGATGCTGCATATATTCAGCTTGCAAGTACATATTATGAAACAGGTGAATATGATAAAGCAATTTATGCTACTGATCAGGTTATTAATATGAAATCGAGCGGACTGAAAGGTGCTGCTTACTATTACAAAGGAATGAGCCTTAAACAGAAACAGGATATTGCTAAAGCCAGAGAAAATTTTGAACTCGCAAAGCGCGATGCTCAATATAAAAGATTAGCTGATTATGAATTGAATTTGATGAAATAATTTTTACCTAAGAATTTTAGCCCTCATTTAGAGGGCTTTTTTTTTATCTTTCATAGAGTACAAATTAGAGGGGGATTGTAATACGGTCTCAAAATTAATAATTACAATATCACTTGCCTTATCAATTTCTATTATTTCATTCCGGCTTAAATTCCTAACCTTAGGCGGCGCCGTTATCCAATTTTTGATTGCGGTTTCAATTTTTTATTCAGGTGGAATTCAGTGGAGTATACCGATATTAATTTTCTTTTTTAGTTCAAGTCTTATTACTAAAAAGAACAGGAATACCGCTACCAATAAAAATTCAAAGCAGAAAATATTTATGAGAGATCACTACCAGGTAATTGCAAATGGAGGGGTAGCAGGTTTATTGGCCCTCATTTATTCTCTTACTAATTATGATTTCCTTTACTATTATTTCCTGGCATCTCTTAGTGTGGTCTGTTCAGATACATGGTCAACTGAAATTGGAACAGATACAAATTGGAATACGTATAACATTTTAAATTTGCGAAGAGTAGAAAAAGGTTTTTCCGGAGGTATTTCTTTAACCGGTTCTTTAGCCGGTCTCCTTGGTTCGGTTATTATATCAATATCAGGATTTTTATTGATAGAGTTTAACCTTAAGTTTTTTGTGATTATTATTATGTCCGGAATTCTTGGAAATGTTCTGGATAGTATTTTAGGTGCTGCAGTCCAGGTAAAATATAATTGTCCTGAATGCCGAAAAATTGTTGAAGTTAAAAATCATTGTGATGTTAATACAGTTTACAATAGTGGCATCAGATTTATTGATAATAACGCTGTCAATTTAATTGCAGGTATCTCCGGTATTCTATTTTTTACTTTATTCCAAAAATTATTTTGAAAGACTATGAGAGCAACAAACAAATTTATCTTGTTAATCTTTTTATTGATTGCAAATCTTAATGCACAATCATTAAATCCTACATTTAACGAAGCATTAAAATTATACCAGAACAAAAACTACACATCGGCATATGAATTGTTCAAATCGATCGTCACGGATAATTCACTTAATGACAATGAGAAATCTACTGCACATTATTATGCTGCAGAATGTCTGGTCCAATTAAATCAGCTTGATGGTGCAGCTGCAGAATTTGAATCATTCTTAAAACTATATCCCTTATCATCCTTTAGAGAAAGTGTGTTATATGAACTGGGCACAATTTATTATCATAACGATGAATACCGGAAAGCAAGGGAAAATCTTTCAACATTAATTTATGAATACCCCGGAAGTACTTACATCGGTTCTGCTTACTACTGGATTGGTGAATCATATTCAGCCCAGAATAAATTTATTGATGCAGAAGATAACTTGAAGGAAGCAATCTCTCGTAGAGACGAAAATAAATTTATTACTCATAGTATTTATGCACTTGGGCAGTTATACGAAAAAACCGGCGATTATAACAACGCTGTCTCTTATTACGATGAATTACTTACTTATTATAAAAATAGTCCGCTTGCGCCAAGAGCTCAATTACGGATTGGTGTTTCTTACTTTATTCTTAAGGACTATGATAGTGCTGTTCTTGAATTGACCGACCCTCAGATCAATAATCTTTCCAGGGAAGAAATAGTTGAAGCAAAATATTTTCTCGCCAATGCTTTTGTAAGGTTACGGGATTTTAAGAACGCTACAACAATTTTTGAAGAATTATTAAGCGATAACTACGATTCAACGCTCAATAACAAAATTAACTATAGCTTGGCATGGATAAAATTCCAGAAGAATGAATTCAGCGAAGCATTTAAGATATTTGACCAACTATCCAGAGTAGAGAATGATACGATTGCAATAGCATCTTTATTCTGGAGTGGTGAATGCAAACGTTATTTAGGTGAATCGGTTCAAGCAAACGAAATCTATGATCAATTCATAAAAAAATATCCTTCGCATCCATACGCGGCACGCGCTCAATTGGGTAAAGGAACTTCATTTTACAACCAGAACCTATCGCAAGAAGCAGAGTCCTCACTTTTAAGGGCAATTAATTCTAATGATACATATGCAAGAGGTAAAGCATATGCACTGTTAGGTGAACTTAAATTAAATCAAAAATTATTTTCTGAAGCCAGATCGAATTTTCAGGAATCTGTTAAACTTACTTCAAATGTTCCTGATATTTATAATAGAGCTTTACTGGGACTCGGAGTATCGGAATTTTTCCTGAGTAATTATAATGATGCAGTTAGAAATCTGGAACTATTAAAAAACAGGGCGAGAGATTTTGAAACTGATAAAACGAATTTTTATTTAGCTGAATCGTATTTAATGCGCGGTGAATATTCTGCCGCAATAAAACATTATAACCAGATTAGGTCCGGTAACGAGGAATTGCGTAAACCGGTTATTTACGGTAAAGCATATTCGTATTTCAATCTTAAGGACTTTCCTAATGCTATTTATTATTTCAACGACTATGTAACAAAATATAGAACAGATCAGAATGTTAATGATGCTAAACTTAGATTAGCGGATAGTTATTTCGGAATTAAAAGTTTTGATAAAGCAAGCCAGATTTATCGCGAACTTTTTGCTAACGATAGATTAATTTCTAACGATGATCAAACATACTACCAATATAGTCAGTCCTTATTTAAAGCCGGAAGGTCCAATGATGCTATCGAGGAGTTTATAAAGCTTCAGCAAAAATTTCCACGTTCAAGATTTGCAGATGCATCTCAATATGTTGTAGGTTGGATTTATTTTCAGCAGAATAATTTTAGATCTGCAATTGAAAATTATGAATTGCTCTTAACCAGATATCCTTCCTCTTCTCTTAAACCGATTGCTTATTATTCGATTGGCGATTCCTATTTTAATCTTGGCGATTATGAAGCATCAATAAATTATTATAACCGAGTATTAACAGAATTTCCTAATACTCCTTACATTCTCGATGCAGTAAACGGAATTCAATATGCATATCTTGCAGAGGATCAACCGGATAAAGCGGTTAGCTTTATTGATCAATTTGTCTCTGCAAATCCATCTTCAAAGTTCGGCGATCAGATCTTCTTTAAGAAAGGTGATATCTTCTATAGTTCGGATGATTATAATAATGCGATGATTGCCTACCAGGAATTCATCCGTAGATATCCTTCGAGTCCACTTATCCCCAATGCATATTACTGGATTGGTAAAAGTGCTACATTCTTAAAAAGAGAAGCAGAAGCTATTGATAATTTTAACCGGGTACTTTCTGTTAATCTTAGATCTGCCATTGGAATTTCTGCTGCTATCGATTTAGCAAACATCTATACAAATAAAAATGATTTCAGTTCGGCAATAAGAGTTCTCAATTCATCTATCGATTCACAACCAACATCAAATCAGGTTCCAGAGCTTCTCTATCTAAGAGCTGTTGCAGAAATTAAATCTACCAATCTCGAAGAAGCATATAAAACTCTTGATCAGATTGTTCAATATTACGAAGGTTCTGTTTTTGCTGCTAAAGCTAAAATTGAATTAAGTGTTCTGGAAATAAGCAGAAAAAATTATGACAATGCATTGATTCTACTTAAAGAGTTAGCAGAAAAGAGATTGGATGATATTGGCGCGCGGGCACAATACCTGATTGGTTTAACCTATTATGAACAGAACAACATGAATGATGCAATTATTGCTTTCGTAAGAGTCCGCTCGGTCTTCTCGGGTTATGATGAATGGTTTACAAGATCTTTACTTAAGCTTGGAGACTGTTATGTAAAATTAAATGACAAGCGGCAAGCGCGTGAAATGTACCGTGCTGTTATTAACCGTCATAAAACAGGTGAATTAGCTCAAGAAGCTAACAGGAAATTAAAACAACTATGAAAAAGTTCATATTTATTTTATTAGCGTTTATTTCCGGTTCTATCTATTCTCAACAGGAACAGAAAAGCATTGAACTGCCGGACTTTGTAATTACCGGAAGGCAAAGCGTTGAGGTTCAGACAGCTAAAAAGAAGAAACCGGAATTGATCAGTATTCTTTCACAGGAGTTTTTTACTCCACAATATTCTCCTGAAGAATTACCTTTATTACTTTCTTCTCTACCTAAAAAACTTGTTCCTTCAATTTCTTCAGGCGACGATTATTATTCCGGAAGACTTTTTATCGGTGCCGGTCGTTATGTTTTACCAGTTGGCGATTTTTTAATTAGTAAGCCATTCGATAATTTTCTTCTTTCTGCCGGAGTCTGGGGCACAAATACAAAAGAATATATTTCAAATGCTGGATATAATGCTTCTGGTGCGAATATTAACAGCACAATTTTTGTTGATACCGATTCCGATATTCTTGCCGGAACAATTATCAAACTGGATGGAAGTTATTGGCGGGATAATTATAAATTTTTTGGCTCGGTTAATCCTCTCTTCGAAAGGAAAACCAACAGGGGTAACGGTTCACTCTCTATAAAAAATAATTATTACGGAGTTTTTAATTTCGGATTAAAACTTAATGCCGATTTTTTAAAACTTGTTGAAAGCAACTTACAGGAAAGAGATTTATCGCTTTCTGCTGATGCAAATTTCAAATTAGGTAATATGACAATAGGTGGAATCGGTAAATATCAGAAACAAATCCTTAATAATAATTTGAGCGGAAAGGGGAGTTATAATTTTTATTCTCTTGATGGTTTTATAAAACTATCCCCAACAAGCAAGATGAACTTAATTCTTGGAGCAGAGATTGCCGGTAATTCGAATAACAGTTTTTTCTCTCCATTCGGTTCTTTACAATTTGCTCTGGATAAAGGATTATCTGTTAACCTGAACTTTAAACCTCATGCCGAAAATTTTACAGTGCAGAATTTTTTGAGTGAAAATTTGTATGTGCGGAATGGTTTAGTTGATAATGTAATGAGCGAAGTAAAATTTGATTTGGGAGGTTCTCTTAATTACGAATATGAGAAAGTATTCGGATTATCAATCTGGGGAAATTATTCCAGTACAGATAACTATCATTACTTTGAGGATTCAGTTCAGAAAGGGTTCTTCGATCTGAATACAATTTCGGGAGTAAAATCATTATCAGCCGGAATAAATCTTCTGGTACATCCAAATCTATTGGGTTACTTTAACGGTGAATTCAAATTTCAGGATGTAAAGGATGGTAATAGCAGGTATATACCATACACACCCACATATTCAGCTAAAATGATATATGGAATTGATCTTACATCAAATATCGGAGTTAATTTTAAATACACTTTCGCACATAATACTTATGCAGATATTCTCAATACAATAAGTCTTAGTTCCTATCATAATATATCTGCCGGGGTTTCATATAATCTGGTAGAAAATTTATCTTTGACCGCGGACTTTCAAAACATCTTGAATCGAAGTAATTTTGCATTTAGGGGATATAAGGAAAAGCCGTTTGATGTATTATTTGGCGCCGAATACCGTTGGTAGATTTTTTTAACAAAAACTTGGTATATGACAATTACTGAACTTCAAAAAAGAATTGCTGAAGTCCTTGGTGTTTCAAGTTCCGAAAAAGAACTCGCATTCAATATTCTTATAACTAAAATTGCTGAGCATCTTGAATCGGATCTTACTCTTAAAGTACCGCGGATCGGTTTCTTCCAGTTGAAGGAAAATAATTCTGATGTAAAGGAAACTTTAATTTATACTCCTTTTTCGGAAGAGATAAAAAAAAATACAACCACTCTATACCTTACTATTGATATCCCTAATAAATTATACAGAAATACTGAAAATGATTCGGAAGTTTTTAGTATCGGGGTTGGAAAACCTCTTCTTCCGCTATCGAGTGATTTAAGTTCGCAAACCGAATCAGAAACTTCTTATGTAATTCTTAAAAGATCTATTGAAGAGAGAGTTAATGAAATTATTGCCGAATCCGATATCCTCCCGAATTTTAATATATGGGACGATTATTATGAGTCGCTTCAATCAGAAAATAAAATTGATGAGAGTAAATCTAAATTATCCGAACTTACTTCTGATCTCGAGTTTAAGGAAGATTTAATTGCAGAAGATATTACAAATAATTTGTTAAGCCTTGAATCAGAACCTCCCGCCACAACTGTATCAGATGAAACTCCTGAACTTTCACCAACTGATTTGCTGGACGATTATTCACCACCAGATGCAGCAGAATCCGAAGTTGAGATCCCGGTTAATTTACCAGTTGAAGATGAAAAAGAAGTGTTTGATGACGCACAAATTGAAGTTGAAGAATCTCCTTCAAGATTATCAGATGATTTGAACAACTTAATTAAAGATTATGAAGAGGAAAAACTATCTGAACTTGATTTCAGCAAGTTGAAGGATATTTATAAAGAACCTGTTAAAGAGGAAATTGAAACTGATCAGGCTGATTACTCTACTGACCATGAAATTGAGGTTGAGCCCTTAGATGAACCCGAAGAAGATTATCTGGGTCTAAAAAAAGGTCCCGAAGAAAATATTGAATGGAACTGGGGAGATGAATTAAGGGAGGAATTGGGATCTGCAATTGAAGAAGAAAACAGATCACTTTTCGAGTTTGATGAAGAATCGGAAGAATCTGAGGAAGAACCAGGCAGCACTGAAGATATTTTTAAAACTGCTAAACCTGCTAAATCTCATTTGTTTGAGCAGCTTGAAGATTCAATAAAAAAAGAATTATCGACTCCACAGCGTACTTCCGATTATATAGATTCTCGGACTTCACCTAAATATGAATTTGTTGAAGATCGTAATACAACTTACCAGCCCCCTTTGTATGTACCATCGGGAGAGACTAAAGCCGGTACTGATGAGCAGTATTATAAAGAATTGAACGAAGAAAAGGACCGGTATTTCAGCAAAAATTTTCTGCTGATATTTGCTGCATTTATTATTATAGTAAGCATTATAGTGTATATGCTGATGCCTAACAAAGGTGAAACAGGTAATATCAGTAACCAATCAGCAGCTCCAGCCGATTCATTGCAGGAAGAAAAAATTCAAGCTTCATTACCGATTGACACTAATAAAATAATTCCTGAAGACGAAAGCGATTTTCCGCGTGTTGCATCATTACCGGTTGCCGATAAAAATGCAAAACCGGTTACCCCTGTTAAAGAAAAAGTTATCAAAGAAACAGAAAAACCGAGAACAAATGAGTCAAGCTCATTGTATAAAAAACCAACTACCGATACTAAAATTGGTAAGACCGTTTACTATGACGGTTCAACCTATAATGTTCAGGTATCATCGTGGCGTAATAAAGAAAAAGCAGAGCAGGAGGTAGTACGGTTGCGTGGTCTTGGTTTAAATGCGTTTATTTTCGAAGCATACCTTCCTCAAAAAGGAGGAACCTGGTATCGTGTCCGCGTTGGCAATTTTAAAACTAAAGAAGAAGCTGAATACTTCCAATCTCAAAACAATTTTTAAATTAATTAAAAAGGACAGTTATGGATTTACTCTCAATTTTTGTTAAAGGCGGCATTATAATGTATTTTATTCTCGCCAGTTCAATTGTAGCAGTTGCTATAGCTATTGAAAAATTCATTGTTCTTAAAAAAGCAAAAGTGAATGTTCCGGCTTTTCTAATAAAACTACGGGCACTCATTAAGAAAAAAGATCTTGAAGGTGCTATAAGCTATTGTATGCAGGAAAGAACTCCGGTTTCAAATATTGTTAAGAAGGGGTTGAAAAAAATAAGGTTCGGACATCAGCGTGTTGTTGAAGCAATTGAAAGTGCCGGAAGACAGGAAATTAGCAAACTTGAAAAAGGATTATCTATTCTCGCTTCAATTGCTGGTATTGCACCTTTGCTTGGTTTTCTTGGAACTGTTACCGGTATGATCGGGGCATTCATGAAAATACAGGAATTACAGGGTTCTGCAAATCCTGCCGACCTTGCCGGTGGAATCTGGGAAGCTCTTATTACAACTGCTTTCGGTTTAATTGTTGGTATTCCGGCATTAGCATTTTATAACTTTTTTGTAAGTAAAATAAATAAGCTTGTTGTTGATATGGAACGTATTTCAACGGATTTGATTGACATGCTGGATGATACTTCTAAAGTTGCGGTCAATGATGATGAAGACGATTACAATTTATAGGTGAGAAATGAAATTCGAAACTTCCAATAAACCATTAAGCATTTTTGCATATTCATCTCTTACAGATATTGTGATGTTATTGCTTATATTTTTTCTTCTTACGTCACAGTTTGTAATTCAAACAGGTGTTAAAGTAAAACTACCGGGTGCCCAGAATAATGAGCAGGTTACCCAGGCAAGAATGATTGTTACTATAACTTCGCAGAACAGGGTATTTCTTGGTTCTGAAGAAATATCAATCGATAAACTTGCTGGACGTCTCGAATCGATTAAAAGTACTTCTAAAGAAAGCAATTTAATTATTCGTGCTGATAAATCGGTACAGATTGATTTAATTATAAAGGTCATTGATTCGGCTAAAGGTATCGGTATTGATAAATTTACCATTGAAACAGAAAGAATAAGTTAGAAATGTTCGAAGACAATACTCGAAATAAATCGTTCGTATATTCAGTAATACTCCATGTTATTCTGATTATATTTTTTGCATTCATCAATTTTTCAGTTGGAATGGAGGATGAGGAATACGTTACTATTGGATTTGGAAGCGGTTTAAGTATGGGTAGTGCCGGACCGGTTGGTCAGGATCTGAAGACCGAACGTAATCAACCAAAACAGGAAAAAGTTCAGCAGAAAAATGAGGAGCAGAAAAAAATTGAACTCCCCAAAACACAAAACCCTGATAAAGAAAATATAATTACCGAAGCCGATAAGAAGAAAGAAAAAGTGAATGTAAATGCTGAAAAAGTTAAACCACTTAACCAGGATGATTCCCAGGCAAAGGGAACTGAACAGTTAGGAGAAGGTGAAGGCGGATTCGGATTCGAAATTGATTTTGGCGGTAAGGGAATGAGAAAAATTTATAGTTACTCATTACCCGATTACCCCGAAGGTGTTTCGAAAGAAATTGATGTTAAATTAAGATTTACTATTATGCCCGATGGAACTGTAGGAAAGATTTTCCCACTTATTAAAGCAGATGCCAGGCTTGAACTTACTGCAATTAATTCTCTAAGACAGTGGCGGTTTGAACCTCTTCCTCCAAATGCTAAACAGATCGACCAAACAGTTATAATTACTTTTCCGTACCGGCTTCAGTAGTTTTTTCCTCGCGGTAATAAATTCTGTAGAAGAAAAACTCTGCAATTGATAATAATGTTAACGAAATTGCATCGGCGTTGAATTGAATTCCCAATCCTTTACTATCAAAAAATATCTTTACAACAGAAGTTGATATTGACCACCCTACAGTAAAAAGAATAGTTATTAATGCAACATTTATAAGCGCAGACGAGATCGATTCATCCTGCCATTTCTTGGTGAATATATAAAGAACAAACATAAAGTGAGCAAAGAAAATAAATGCGGTGATCATTGTTAATACTCGTTTCTGTTATTCAATCTCTGATTTATGATTTGTGCTCCAATCAATCCGCCGAGTGTTCCAACAATAGAATTTACAACTGTATTATTTATTATGATCGAAAAAGTATAGAGTGGGGAGAAACCGTATTGAATGATGTCGTTTCTTACACTCTCAAACAAATTAAGTACTTCTGTTCTCATTGCATCTGAGAGGGGGAAAGCTGAAATCATTTTTTGCAATTCAGGCATCATTGCAACAATATCGTTATTCTTAGTAACAAGAGTAATAAACAGGTCGAAAACGGTTCCGAATAGTGCAGCATATAAACCGGTAAACAATCCAACAAGTGCTCCTTTTTTCATCGAAATTTTTTCATCTGTTGGATTTGCACGCCTATCGAGTATTAAAGCGGTGAATGACGCTAACGGTACAATTAAACAGCAAGCTAAACTTTTGGCAACGGGTACTATATGTAATACTCCTGCACCAAATCCCGATATAAATGATGGTAAATACTTCTTCACAAAATTACCTTTTGAATATTTCAATAATCAGATTTTGTAAACCATTGTAAAGATATAAAAATAGAATTGAACCGAAAAGAAGTCCGGTTATAAAAGCAAGTGTTTTAGAGTAATCATAAATACCGGCAGCTACTGAAACCACATCAACAAACATTGGAACGGTTGCAAATAATACCAGTCGGAAATTTTTCTTCAATTTAATTTCATGAAAAATGTGTAGAAATGAATTAATAAGTAGACCGGTATAAATACCAAGGCACCTCGCACATACAAAACTATTCCCGCAACTAAGATTTATCAGCTTGGCCGGATCCTGATGACAGACTAATGAATAAGTATTCTTAACAGTCGGGTAACCGTAAATCAAAAAATTAAATAAATCTAACCAGCAAGAATAAAATATTCCTGCTGTCCACAACAGTAATAAGGAAAATATTATTAATCTTTGGTAAAGCTTCAATGGGATATCAGTTCTGGATTTGATAAACGTATAATTTTTTTTCAGTCAGGACAAACAATTTTTTGTTAAAAAGAATCGCATCTATAATTTTTTCATCAAGAAAGTTTGAAAAAGAATTTTTTGGAGGATTCGAATTCCAGTCTAAGATATCAATCTTTCTATCACCTATAAGAAAAAGTATATTCGATGAGAAATTTATGTTGACATAATCCTCATCAAGTTTTAAACTTTTCACTAAATTTCCGAATTGATCAAACACAATCAGATTTTTACCGTCTATTACGTTCAGTTGGTTTGTTGAGTTTATAGTAAAACATTTGGGATTCCCAAGTACATATGAACTCGATTCATAACCGCCAATCTCATTCAAGTACTCACCTCTAAAATTAAACCTTAGAATTCTTGTGTTATCCGAATCGAGTATGTAAAGATCTCCCTGTGAATTGACCGATACACTTAGTGGGTACCTGAAAACTGCTTTGTTATTCGAAAATTTTCTGGATGAAATTTCAGACAAGTAATTAAGGTCCTTATCGAATATTTGAATCCGGTCGTTATTTCTATCGGCTACATAGACATTGAGTGTATTTGCAAAAAGTTTTACCGGGTAATCAAAAGCAGATCCAGACCATCCGTAACCACCGATTGTTCTTATAACATTACCGAGAGTATCCATTTTAACAATTTCATTTGAACCGGCATCACTCACAAAAATAAAACCGGCTTGATTAATTGAAACAGAAGAAGCCGACTGAAATGAGCCGATTTCGGCAAAAAGTATAAGTTGCTGCCCGTTTACCGGAAGGGATGAAATTATAAGTAATATTAACATGTAGATTTTATACATGATTACCTAAAGTTGAGTATTATGCTGAAAATCATAATTATTTATTTAGGCACACTTTCTGTAATATTTTACTTAATTAAAATAACTGAATTTATTAAATTTACCCAGGACGAAAGTCGAAAAAACTTTATCGAGGATATCATGCGTAGAAAATTAACATTTCTATTTGCACTTCTGCTCTTCTTTTCTTCTTGCAAATTAATTGAAGAAGAATCGAATATTACTGAACCAACTGATAAAACATCAACAAGTTCAGTTAAGGTAGTATCTCCCAATGGAGGTGAATCCTTGATGGAAGGTTCTTCTTTCGATATTAAGTGGACCGCAACAACTCAATCCAAAATTAGAATCCAGGTTACTTATGATAACGGTTCTTCCTGGTTCCTTATTGCTGATAGTTTGAACAACACAGGAATTTATAACTGGTTCCCTGTTCCAAATTCAATTTCAAATCAATGTAAAATTAGAGTTGCAACAGTTGATGGTTCGGCTTCTTCAATAAGCGAGAAAGTTTTTAGCATTATCAAAAATTCGAATGAAAGTCTTCGCATTATTTCACCTAATGGAAATGAAGAATGGGAGTCAGGTACATCAAAACAAATTAAATGGTATAGCTCTGGAATTGATTCTGTTAGAATTGAATACACTACCAATAATGGTAACACATGGAGTTTAATTGCAGTCGATAAGAAAAACACCGGAATATATTTTTGGGAGCCGGTACCTAAAACCCCTTCAACACTTGCAAAGGTTAGAATTAAAGATGCAAAAGACGGCGTTCCGTTTACGGAAAGTACAAACACTTTCAGCATTCTTCCTGAACCTTTAATAAAAGTAATTGCACCAAACGGTGGAGAGAAAATTGATATTGGTACATCAGTTAGAATTGAATGGGTATCTGAAAATATTCAAAATGTTTCTATTGCATATACAACTGATAACGGATTCAGCTGGACATCGATTGTCAATTCAACACCAAGTGTTGGATTCTATAATTGGAATCCTGTCCCAAATGTTACATCCCAGCTTTGTAAGATTAGAGTTGCAGATGCTTTAGATGGTGAACCTAAAGACTTATCGGATAATACTTTCTCAATCAGCAAATTAGAAAACAAATCCTTAACGTTAAGAGTGCCTAATGGCGGTGAAAACTGGGAAGCCGGAACAGCAAAACAAATTACATGGTACAGCAGTACAGGTATTGATTCAGTGTATCTTGAATATACCACCGATAATGGTAATACCTGGAAATACATTGGTAAGGATACAAAGAACACAGGAATTTATTTCTGGGAGCCTGTTCCAAACACTCCTTCTACTTTAGCTAAGGTAAGAATTAAAGATGCAAAGACAGGATTGATATCCGATGAGAGCAATAATACTTTTAACATTTTGCCCGAGCCGGTAATTAAGGTTCTTGTTCCTAATGGCGGGGAATCCTGGCTTTCAAACACATCACAAAGAATTGAATGGCTTTCTCAAAATATAGCGAATGTTAAGATTGCTTATACAACAAACAATGGTGCAAACTGGACTACAATAGTTGAATCGACACCAAGCATCGGTTTCTATATCTGGCAACAGATTCCGAATATCAATTCTCAAAATTGTAAAATCAGAATTTATGATGCTGTTGATGGTGAACCGAATGATGTATCGGATGGTGTCTTTAGAATTACAAATCAAATTGTTAAGACTTTACAGGTTACAAGTCCTAATGGCGGAGAGGAATGGGAAGCCGGTTCCAGACAAAATATTACCTGGAATGCTACAGCTGTTAACAAAGTTAAAATCGAATTAACAATTAATAAAGGTTTAACATGGACTACTCTTGTTGATAGCATTGGAGGCGGTGCTTATGAATGGAGTATTAATGAAAACCTCAATTCAGCTCAGTGTCAGATTAGAATTACAGATTCTAAAGATCCGAATGTTTCGGATGTAAGTGATGCTTCTTTTACAATCTCACCAAGAAAATATCTATTTGTCTCAGAACCACGCGGACCAAGAATCTTTAAAGATAGTGATGCAATTGAAATCAAATGGGAATCAACAGGTATTAAAAATGTTGGAATAAAATATACATGGAATAATGGAATCGCTATTTATCCTGATATTCCTTCCTTCTATACACTTGTAGATAAAATGGCAAATCAGGGGAACTATATTACTAGTTTTACTGTCCCGTCGGATCGATATTATGTTGTTGTATTTAATGCAGATGATGGTAGTAATGGCGCACCAAGTGCAAGAAGTATTGGAAACTTTACTATTGTAAAATCAGAGGTTTCTGTAATTAGAATTTCTGTACCAAATGGTGGTGAACAATGGCTTGCTACAAAAGTTGGTGTACAAAATACTGATTTAATAAATTATCATCCATATGAAATAAGATGGAATGCAACTGGTACTGAAAAAGTTAAGATTGAGTGGACAACAACAGGTGGAGGTACATGGCACACTGTACCTGGTGCCGACAGTACAATTAATGATGGAATGTTTAGGTGGGCTCCTGGACATCATGGTACACCTAGACCAGATAGTTCAGATAATTGTCTTATAAGAATTAGCAGTCTAAGTGGAAAGTTTAGTGATGTTTCAGATAATTTCTTTTCCATTCATGAAAGCAAGAAAATTAGAATTGATTTCCCAAGTGACAAGACAGAATATTTTACTATTGACAACCCTGATAGATATCCTTTGAATATTAGATGGACTTCATATGCTGTAGCAAGTGTGGATATCTATTACAGTTTAGACAATGGAGTGACTTGGACTTTATTAGCTTCAGATTATCAATCGACCGGTGCATATTCTTGGGATTGGGTAAATGATCCATTGATAGGTTTAACTAGAACTTCAGCCCTTGGAAGGATCAAAATCGTTGATCATAGTAATAATAACATTTGGGACGTTAACGATTCTCCATTCTGGCTAAATATAAGGAAAGGACAAGGGAATTAATATTGAATCATCTAAATTTCATTAAACAAGTAAATTTTTAGAGCTTTATTGTGGAGTCTGATTTTCTTATAATTAAATATGAAAATCAGACTCTCAAATTTTAGAGATTATCTGGATAAAATCTTGCCTTCCAAAACATTGCGGTTTTATCCTTCTAAATCAAGAATTGCTATTCTTTTCTTATTATTTATTTTTATCTCATCAATTTTTTATTATCGTTCTCATGAAAAAGAAGAACTTGAATTCTTAAAAAAGGAACACAAAAAAATTCAATTTAGTATAGAAAGTTATTTAAGGGAATTGTCTAGTATAGAAATCAATGCTGAGAATGAAAGGTTTTTGAATAAGAAATTAAATGAATATCGTAAAAGACTTTCAATTATGGAAAAACAGATAAGAATGAAGAAGAAAATTTGGTTTCTTGAATAAACCTGTTTAATTTTGCAGAGTATTTTGCCCTGTGGTGTAATTGGCAACACGTCTGACTCTGGATCAGAAAAGTCTAGG
>JBBIHP010000031.1:0-26532 GCA_037446915.1 Ignavibacteria bacterium | reverse complement strand
ATTATATTATTGGAACTGCTTCATCATCTAAGGAAGGATTAAAAAGTCAATTCCCTAGAGCTTATAGAACACAGGAAATTATTCTTAAATAAAAACGGCTCATAAAGAGCCGCTTCTGTAAACTGTTTGCTGATAGCTGATTACTAATCCTCACACATCAAAGTACATCTCAAATTCGAACGGATGCGGACGTAAAGCCATCGGTTTAATTTCTTTTTCAACCTTGTAGTTTATCCATGTGCGAATTACATCTTCTGTAAAGACATTTCCTTTTAGTAAATATTCGTGGTCTTCAGCTAATGCTTTTAAAGCATGTCCGAGTGATTCGGGTGTTGATGGAACATCTTTCAATTCTTCGGGAGACATATCATAAATATCTTTTTCGAGCGGTTCGCCGGGATCAATCCGATTCATAATGCCGTCGAGACCCGCCATCATAATTGCAGAGAATGCAAGGTAAGGATTTGCAGCCGGATCGGGGCAGCGGAATTCTACTCTCTTAGACTTCGGAGAATTAGAATACATTGGAATTCTTATAGAAGCACTCCGGTTCCTTTGCGAGTAGGCAAGATTAACCGGCGCTTCAAATCCCGGCACTAACCTTTTGTATGAATTTGTAATAGGATTCGTAAAAGACAATAGTGAAGGTGCATGTTTTAAAATTCCTCCAATAAAATAGAGAGCCATTTCACTCAATCCGGCATAACCACCGCCAGCAAAGAGCGGTTTACCTTTCAACCACAAACTTGTATGAACATGCATTCCGCTTCCGTTATCGCCAAAGATTGGTTTGGGCATATATGTAACAGTCTTGCCTCTTTTCTTTGCAGTATTCTTTATAACGTATTTGAACATCAACAACTGATCTGCTGCTCTTAGTAACGGTTTGAACTTCATATCAATTTCGCATTGACCGCCGCTCGCAACTTCGTGATGCTGTGCTTCAACCTCTATGCCCATGTTAATTAGATTCTGAACCATTTCATTTCGCAAGTCCATCAATTGATCTGTTGGCGGAACAGGGAAGTAACCTTCTTTAAATCGCGGCTTATACCCTAAGTTAGGATTTTCTTCACGTCCCGAATTCCATTTACCTTCGATCGAATCAACACTATAGAATGAAAAGTTAGGACCGGAATCGAAACGGACATCATCGAACACAAAGAACTCGGCCTCGGGACCAAAGTAAGATGTATCGGCTAATCCGGTCGATTTCAAATATGCTTCTGCTTTCTGTGCGATATTGCGTGGACATCTATCATATTTTTCTTTTGTAGCCGGTTCATATACATCGCATATCAATGAAACGGTTGGTGCTTCAATGAAAGGATCGAAGAACATTGTTTCTGCATCGGGAATTAAAAGCATGTCGCTTTCGTGAATACTTTTCCATCCGCGTATTGATGATCCGTCGAAACCAAATCCATTTTCAAACGAATCAGCATTAAATTCACTTGTTGGAACAGTAAAATGCTGCCACTGCCCCGGAAAGTCCATGAACTTAAAATCAACAAATTGAATTTTATTTGTCTTTATGTAGGCAAGAACTTCCTGAACATGTGAAACTGATTTACCCATAATTTCTCCTGATTATATATTGATGTTGGTTGTTTCTTTAATTGTTGATAAAACAAAATTTGTTACAGTCCGGTTAACCCCGGGCCAGGATTGTATTTTACTCAATAATTGTTCAAGTGATTTTGTATCCTTCACCAGAGCTTTCATTATATGAGATCCTTCACCAAGAATTGCATGGCATTCTAAAATTTCCGGAGTCTTCTTAACATGTTCGGTTAGCTTTTCATAATTCTTGGAAGAATCCATTATCACCAGAATGAAAGCCATTATATCAAGATTGAATTTGTGCCGGTTCAATTTTGTATAGTAACCATCAATTATATTATTCTCTTCAAGTTTATTTAGCCGGTCGCTTAATGATGGAAGAGATAAGCCAACCAATTCGGCAAGCTCGTTTCTTTTTGTTCTTCCGTTTTCCTGAAGCTTTTTTAGAATAGTAATATCTAAGTTATCCAGCATATTATACCTTATACATTTAGGAAGTTCTATTTAATTGGCTGAAAAAATAAGGTATAACAAATTAAAAAACAAATAAAAAAGTTGATGATTTATAGCATTGCCTTGTTGAAATACTTTATTAGTTTAGCAATGCAGATTTAGGGTGAATATTGAAAAAAGAGGGCGCACTTTTTTTTGTCCTGATATTTATTATATCAGTCCATTCTGTTTTAGCTCAATTTGATCCGAATGTTGCCTCAATAATTAATCAGGTTAGCTCAGATCAACTAATGGACAATTTAAATTACCTGACGGGAGTAAAACCTGTTTCGGTTTCTAACCAAACTTATTGGATAACATCCAGACATTCAAATCGATATACTAACCAGATTGCAGAGCAGTATTTAAAGCAACAGTTGGAATCTTTTGGTCTTAATACAATAGTACAGTATTTTGATGGAGGCGGTGGAAATGTAATTGCAACTCAGCCCGGTGATAAGTATAAACAAAAACAAATTATTATCTGTGCCCACTTTGATAATATGCCCGATGCAGATACAGCGCCGGGAGCCGATGATAATGCAAGCGGAACCTCCGCTGTTTTAGAAGCTGCAAGAATTCTTTCGAAGATTAAAACCGACTATACAATTATTTATGCTCTATGGGATAAAGAAGAACAAGGTCTATTGGGAAGTTCCTATTATGCATATTTAGCACGTGCAAGAAATGACGATATTGTAGCTGTGATAAATCTTGACATGATTGGCTGGGATAGTAATAACGATAACATTGCGGAAATTCATTACAGAAATATTAGTACCTCTTCTACGATTGCAAATAACATGTTTATGATTAATAACCTGTATCAGATCGGATTAAATCTTGATTTTGTTTTCCCGGGAACAGACAGAAGTGATCATGCTACCTTCTGGTATAATAATTATCCTGCTATTCTTTTAATAGAGGATTATACCTTATCTAATGGTATAAGAGATTTTCATCCAAGGTATCACACGACAGATGACAAAATAGATTTGATCAATCGTTCATACTTCGAGAAGTGTGCAAAAGTTGCCATTGGTACTCTTGCTACTTATGCTGGCGTTCAAACACCAACCTCTGTGGATTTTACACAGCCGTTAACATTTTCATTATCACAGAACTATCCTAACCCGTTCAATTCTGCAACAACAATTAGTTATCAACTTGAAAAAGAATCTCATGTTAAAATTGTTGTATATGATCTTATTGGAAAAGAGATAGCAGTATTGGTCGATAGAGTTCAACAGCCCAATTCCTACTCAATCTATTTTGATGCGGCAAAATATAACGGCGGATTATCAGCAGGATTGTATTTCTATACTATGTATTCGGATAATTTTGCAAGTTCCAGAAAAATGCTCTACCTTAAATAACTTTGAAACGCAACTCTTTTAATAAAGTCTTTAAATTATTATCAGCGTTATCATTTCTAATTGTATAGTTATTGAATTCACGTCGTATATGATAGTTTTTTCGTAGCTGATCAAAGTACTTGTCGGGATTAATGGCGTCAGCATTCGGGAGTATTTTTAATTGCGCGCTGTCATTATTAATATCATAAATTTTTCGTGTCGCCTCGAATAGTATTTTTTCAATTTCGCTTGAAGGACTTATATCTATTATGTTTTCTTTTATATCAGGATAATCCGGAGTCCATTCACAATTTCTTTTTAAGAACTTACAAAGCTTTTCATAAACGAAAAATGTTCCGTTTAATTTCCCTTCGAGGGAGTAGCCGGCAATGTGAGCTGTTCCGATATCTGTTAGTTGTAATAATTCCCAATCAATATTGGGTTCGTTTTCCCAGACATCCAGAACAACATTTAAATCCTTTTTCTCAAGTAGTCTTTTTTTCAATACAGAATTATCAACAACAGGTCCGCGCGAAGTATTAATAAGAAGCGAACCGCTTTTTATCAGGTTAATATTTTCTTCGTTTAATAAATGATAGGTTTTATCTACTCCGGTTTTGTTAAGTGGAACATGGAAAGTGATAATATCGCAATCGAGCGCATCATTAAGGCTGCCGAAATTCTCTTTACCGTACTTACGCTCGAGCGGGGGATCATTGATGATGGTTTCGAATCCTAATGCTTTTGCAAAACGTGCAACTTTTGTCCCGATATTCCCATAACCAACTATCCCTATTCTCTTGCGCAAAAAAGTTTCATTATTAGAATAGAAAATATTTGTAATTGCCGATATAACATATTCAGCGACTGAAAACGAGTTACAACCGGCAGCATCAGCAAAAAAAATATTTTTCGATTTCAAATATTCTTTGTCGATATGATCTGTGCCAATCGTAGCTGTCCCTACAAACCGGACCTGTGTATTGTGTAAAAGTTTTTCATTCACATTGGTAATAGACCGGACAATTAATGCATCGGTATCCAATAGCATCTCATTTGTTATTTGTCGGCCATGTGCAAGTTTAACTTCGCCGAATTTTGAGAAAGCTTCTTTTGCCTGGGGGATATTTTCATCAACTAAAATTTTCATCTTTATAATTTTTTTGTTGAGCAAATATAAATCAATGAAATTAAACTTCCTTATCCATGCTTAATTTGTAATACCTTTGTTAAATGTTTATTTTTGCCCCTGAATTTGAAAGGAGTAGAATTATTGCGATGAAGTTTAATAAGAGAACACATACATGCGGTCAATTAAGAGAATCTAATATTGGGGAACATGTTGTATTAAATGGATGGGTCGCAAACCGGAGAGATCTTGGTGGTGTAATTTTTATTGAGTTACGCGATAGATATGGAATCACTCAGGTTGTATTCGAACCATCTTATAATTCTGAAGCACACGAACATGCAAAAAAATTGAGAAGTGAATTTGTAATTTCTATTGAGGGAAAAGTTCGTAAACGTCCCGAAGGAACCGAGAATCCCGATTTAAGTACCGGGCAAATTGATGTAATGGTTGATAAACTTTTAATTCTCAATCAAGCTGAAACGCCTCCATTTCCAATTGATGATAATGTTGATGCCAGTGAAGATATTCGTTTGAAATATCGCTACCTCGATTTACGAAGGGGTGAGGTTCAGAAAAATTTATTGCTGCGTCATAGAATGTATCAGATAACAAGAAAATATTTTGACACCAATGGATTTGTTGAGATTGAAACTCCTGTGTTAATGAAAAGTACACCGGAAGGTGCGAGGGATTTTCTTGTACCAAGCAGATTGCATAAAGGGAAGTTTTATGCGCTTCCGCAATCGCCTCAGCAATACAAACAACTATTAATGGTTTCCGGATTCGATCGATATTTTCAAATTGTAAAATGTTTCCGCGATGAGGACTTAAGAGCAGACCGTCAGCCGGAATTTACTCAGATAGATGTTGAGATGTCCTTTGTTGATGTTGAAGATATTTTTGAAGTGATGGAAGGATTGATGAAAATCTTTTTTAAAGAGATTTCTAATTACGACCTTCAGCTTCCTATACCAAGATTAAGTTTTGATGAAGCAATGGAAAAGTATGGCAGTGATAAACCTGATTTAAGGTTCGCTCTCGAGATGGTTACATTAAATGATGTTTTTAATAAATCTGAATTCAGAGTGTTCAAAGATTCTATTGAGCAGGATGGAATTATAACGGGTTTACTTGCCAAAGGATGCGGTGATTATACAAGAAATCAACTCGATGTTCTTACAGATTTTGTAAAGAAACTTGGTGCCGGTGGATTGATATGGATGCGTGTTAAAGAAAACGAACTTGATGCCCCCATTGCAAAATTTCTTTCGGATGAAGAGAAAAAGAATCTGGTTAATAAATTAAATGCCTCACCGGGTGATCTCTTGTTTATACTAACAGGTAAAAAATTAAAGACATTATCGGTTATGGGTTCACTTCGTTTTGAAATGGCAAGACGAATGAATTTAATTGATCCGGATTCTAAGCCATCACTTTTATGGGTTACAGATTTCCCTTTGTTTGAATGGGATGAGGAAACAAAAAGATATTATGCAATGCATCATCCATTTACATCACCACGAATTGAAGATATCCCATTAATGGAATCTGATCCTGGCAAAGTTAAAGCACGCGCTTACGATTTGGTTCTTAATGGAAATGAAATTGCCGGCGGTAGTATAAGAATTCACGATTCAAAATTGCAGGGACTCATGTTCAAAGCACTTGGTATTGGTGAAGAAGAAGCTAAAGAAAAATTTGGTTTCTTAATGAATGCATTTAAGTATGGTGCACCTCCGCATGGCGGTATTGCTTTTGGATTCGATAGACTGGTAATGCTATTTGCTGGCAAATCATCTATTAGAGATGTAATTGCTTTTCCAAAAACTTCCAGCGGCTTGTCATTAATGGATGACTCTCCATCTTGGGTTGATGAAGCTCAGCTTACTGAACTACACATCAAAATCCGGTAGTATATTTGTTGTAAAGGGGTGAAAAGAATCGCCTCTTTACATGTAATATTTACCACACTTCTATAATATTATTTAAAATTTTTCTTTGCATTATTTTAATCCTTTGCTATATTCCACTTAACAAGATGAAAAAATTTCCACTTTCTGGTTTGGTTTAATATTTGTCGTAAGTTTAACAGAGATTTTTTAGGTTGTTTTTTGAGACGATCGGAAAAAATTACTGAAATTGAAAGTTTATAAAGGAATTAAATAGTGGGTCAGCAACAACTCTTATTAATCTTGTTAGGAATATTGGTTGTAGGCGTTGCAATTTTTGTTGGCATTAATCTTTTCCGCGCAAATGCTATTGAAACTAAACGAGCCAATGTTACAAATGAACTTGTTAATTTGGCTTCACTTGCACAGCAATACTATATGAAACCAAAAGCTTTAGGAGGTGGAGCGAGATCTTTTACTGGGTGGTCTGTTCCTAGTGAATTAGTTACAACTTCAAATGGTCATTTTATTGCTACGGTCTTTACAGACAGTGTTGTAATAGTTGGCATAGGAAATGAAGTAGTTACAAATAACGATTCTATTAAAGTGCAATTAACAGTTAGACCAACATCGTTCAGGACTATAATTATAAATTAAACTAATTCCATTATTCATATTAATTAACATAAGTAACAACAAATCTACAGGAGTAAAAAATGGGTCAACAACAACTTCTATTAATCGTGCTTGGCGTTATCATAGTTGGTATCGCAGTAGTAGTAGGTATTAACGTATTTACCGCTAGCAGCACACAAGCAAACAGAGATGCAGTAATTGCAGATATGACAAACTTAGCATCCTTAGCTCAGCAGTATTATAGAAAACCACAGGCACTTGGCGGTGGCGGTAATGCATTTACCGGATGGACAGTTCCTGGTCAATTAGCTACAACCGGTAATGGTACATATACGGCAACAGTTGCAGCTGCATCTGTAACAATCGTTGGAACCGGTAATGAACTCGGAAACAATGGTACAACCCCTGTACAAGCTACAATGGTTGTAGGTCCCAATCAAATCACATCTACAACCATAAACAATTAGTTTTTTTCTCGATTTTTCTTAAATTGGAGGCGGCTAAAATTGATTATAGCCGCCTTCTTTTTTTATTAAAGGGCAATTAAAATGATTGAAGTTCGGTTCAATGCTCAAAAAAATAATGGTCAGGCAATTACCGGTAATTTAAGTGAACCAACCTATAAAGAAGCAAAGGACAAGATTCATAAACTTGCCGAAAAACACCAGCTCAAAATTAAATCGATTGAGAAGAAAAGCTCTTACATTTATAAAATCCGCCGTGGTAAAGAAAAACCAATTGTAGGTGAACAAAGAGCTTTTTCTAAAGATGAAGTTGCTAACGCATTAAGAAAACTTGGTTACGAAGTTGTTTCTGTAAATAAAAAGTTGTTGGATTTCAATCTAAAACCACCACCTCAGGATGTGGTTTCATTTGTTAAAATTAGTGCAGAACTATTGGAACAAAAACTTCCGTATAGTGAAATATTAACTCTGTTGATTAATGATATAGAAAATAAAACGTTAAAAGAAACATTAAAGCAGATTAATAATGAACTTAAAAAAGGAGCCGATAGCGAAGCAACGTTTTTACGTTATCAAGGTGTCTTTGGTAAATTTACAGCTTACATGCTCGGTCTTGCATCAAAAAGTGGTAATATGTCAGAGATTTATAAGGCAACTGCAAAGTTTTTAGAGAGACAACAAGAATTTAGGAAAAACCTTAGAAGCGCTCTTATTACTCCACTGGTAACATTGTTTGTTTTATTTCTTGCTGTAATTTTTTATGTCGGTTATATTTTTCCTGAAACTGCAAAACTGTTTGTAAAATTTAAAATTGATCTACCACCATTAACTGCCGCAACTCTTGGTATAAGTGATTTTCTAATAAATAATATGTTGTTAGTTACCCTCGCAATTATTATTCCGCCAATAATATTCTGGCAATTTGCTAAAACAAAAAAAGGAAAATTGTTTGTAGATCGATTCATGCTAAAAATTCCGATCATGGGTTCGCTAATTCATAAAACACTAATTGAAGTTTTTTGTAGAGTCTTTTATACTCTTTATAGCGGATCTGCAGAAAGTATTGAACCAATAAGAATTGCTGCAGAAGCAACGGGAAATTCCTATTTCGAAAATCAGGTTAAGACAGTTGCAATTCCCCTTATGATTAAAAAAGGAATTGGTATTACAGATGCATTTCAAGCAAGCGAAGTGTTTACCGAAACAGCATTATCAAGATTTCATTCGGGAGAAGAAACCGGTACAATTAAAAATACTGCACTTCAACTTGCAAATTATTATGAGAGCGAAACCGTTTTTAGACTTAAAAATGTTATTGAATTAATCCAGGTTGGAATTGCAATGGTTATTATGATTGTTATGATTGCATTAACTTTAATCTCTGCAGAAACAGCAACAATAAGCCCGAAATCGCCAGTAATGTAAAATATTTGAGGAATTAGAATGATTGATACACAAATTGAAATGACTGATAAAATTGGCTACCTGCTGTTAAAAAAAGGTATTATCGATTCCAAAATTCTTGAGCAGTCATTAAAAATAAAAGATGCCGATCAGCTTAAACAGAAAAGAAATCTTGCTCAAATACTTGTTGATGAATTTGGATTCGAGCATGATGTAATATTCAGGGAAGTTGCTATTCTGTATGCATTCAAAGAATTAAATATCCACCCCGAAGAACTTTCCGAAGATAGAGTAACTGAAATAAAAGGATTAATGAACAAACAAGGACCCGATGTTCGAAAGATGCTTTTGGACCACCGAGTAATTCCATACCGTTTCGATGACAAAATAAAAGATAAACTTATTCTTGCAGCAGTTGATCCAACCGATAGAACGCTTGCAAAAATTGCTTATTCCCTTAATGCAAAAAAATATGAAATAAATTACCTGAGAAAAAAAGATTACGAAAAACTTATAAACATGCTTGTTGTTTCGGAGAATGAATACTTAAAGCTGATTCAAGAAGCTGGTGAAGAAATTCAGGTAACACAGGATGAAGTTTCTATTAATGAAGACGAACTTGATGCCGAGATAAATAAAAGTGCTCTTATTAATTTGATTGAAGCGGCTCTGGTTGAAGGTGTTCGAAAAGGAGTGAGTGATATTCATCTTATTCCTAAAAGCGGAAATAAAACCGAAATTCATTTTAGACTGGATGGCAAATTGCAATTATGGCATGTTCAGGAAGGAACTATGCCGGAAGCAGTTATGGCCGTTGTTAAAGACCGATCAAAAGGTCTCGACCGTTTTGAAAGAGAAAGGGCACAGGATGGTTTTATTCAAAGAGAAATTGATGGACACATAATTCGTTTTAGAGTTTCGGTATTACCAACAGTTGGAACGGAATTAAAAAATAAATTTGAAAGTATTGTAATAAGAATTCTTGACGATCGAAAAGTAATAAAAGATTTGAGCAAGCTTGGTTTAACGGGATATTCAAATAAGGCGTTTGTTAAAGCTATTACTCAACCGCAAGGAATGATTATACTTACCGGACCAACCGGTTCCGGAAAAAGCACTACTTTAATTGCAGCACTTTACCAGGTAATAAATCCCACTAAGAATGTTCTAACAGTAGAAGACCCCGTTGAATATGTAATTGAAGGAGCCCGTCAGCTTAAGATCGGTTATAAAATGAATTTTGAACAGGCAATAAGATCCATTCTCCGTCATGATCCGGATATTGTTCTTGTTGGTGAGATGCGTGATAAAGAAACTGCAGAAACTGCTATTAAACTTGCTAACACAGGACACTTAACATTTTCTACATTACACACTAATGATGCACCGAGTGCAGTTGCACGTTTGTTTAAAATGGGAGTTGAACCATTTTTGATTGCTTATGCAATTAATATAATTGTTGCACAAAGATTGATTAGAAAATTATGTACAGTTTGTAAAAAGAAAGTTGAAAATCTTGAGGAACATATTGCAAATACAGGATTAGATATTAAAGATTGGATCGGTCATGAAATTTATGAATCAGTTGGTTGCGATAAATGTAATCAGACTGGTTACAAAGGACGAATGGCAATCCACGAAGCACTCTATTTTACAAAAGAGATTAGAAGACAGATAGTTCGTTCTGGTGAGGAAGTTGATGAAGAAGGAATTAGAGAGCAAGCAAGAAAAGATGGAACAATGAGTTTAAGAGACTCCGGATTTGAAAAAGTAAAATTAGGTTTAACATCAATACAAGAAGTGATTGGCGCAACAATGGAGGATTAGTTAATCACAAAAAACGTGAATAACTTATCTTTTTCTTATATTGCAAAAAGGAAATGGGAAAAAAAATATTTACCCAGAAATTCGGTAACTGTTGATGATAGAACAAGCAAAACAAATCCTTTCTACATTTGCTAAGCAAATCCCGCCAACCGTTTTTGGTCCTGAACGTGTCCGATATATTATCGAAAATATCGATAGAATGACCCAGGACGAAAAAATTCAAATGCTTAACCTGGCAAATTATATATTGACTGTTATGTTAGAACGGAACGCTTCCGATGTGGAAATTGGTGGATTCGGAGCTCAAAACTTTGTCTGGTTCAGAGTATATGGTAAAAAAGAAAGGATTAAAGAATTACCTCAATTCACAATTGATGAAGCATCAACTCTTATTGTATCTTTACTTAATAAAAATCAATGTCAGTATTTACTTCAGAATAGAAATCTCGATTTCAGTTACACCTATAAGCTCGATAAAATTTCCCGTTATGTTAGATTCAGAGCCGATGCATATTTCGATCTTGATTCCCTTGCATTGAATATGAGAGCTATTCAGGCGGCTGTTAGACCAATCGAATCCCTCGAATTTCATCCTTTTGTTGTTAAGACGATGAGTCACAATTTTATAAAATTTGGGTTATCTCTCATTACTGGAATTACCGGTAGCGGTAAATCATCTACACTTGATGCAATAATTGATTTTCATAATCAGTTTGACCCATGCCATATTGTTATAATTGCTGCTCCAGTCGAATATGTCCACACTTCAAAAGTATCAATTATTAAACATAGGGAGGTTGGTAGAGATGTTTTGTCGTTTAAGGAAGGGGTAATTCAATCCTTACGTCAGGATCCCGATATTATTGTAATAGGCGAAATGAGAGACCCCGACACCATTTTAGCGGCTTTGGAGGTAACAGATACAGGTCATAAGGTATTTTCTACCTTACATACTTCTTCAGCAGTTGAGTCGATAGACCGTATAATTGCAGAAGTTAACCCTGAAGAACAGGAGAGAGTCCGTAATAGATTGGCAGATGTTTTGATAAGTGTTGTATCACAAAAACTGGTACCGAGTCTTGATGGCAAGAGGGTTTTAGCTAAAGAAGTTCTAATAGTTACCCCAAGTGTAAAAGCGGCAATAAAAAATAATAATACCAGTGAAATATATATGATGATTAATCAGGGTGGACAGCAAGGAATGTTAACTATGGAACAGGATTTGTTAAGGTTATTTATGGAAAAGAAGATTTCGAAAGAGAATGCTATTGCTTACTCAAATAATAAAACAAGAATACTTCAATTGATGAAGGGTGCTTAATAATAGTGAAACCTGTTGTATGTTTATATTGCGAAGGAACCGACACAAAAATTGCGGTTGTAACAAAAGAGAAAGACTCAATTAAAGTTCTACGGGTTGCTTCTTTAACAATGTCTTCATCCCTTCAACAAGCAGTCAAGAAACAATCTTTCGAGGAAATTGATAGCTCTCTCCCTTCAAATAACAGCCTTTCATTCGATAATATAGACGAAGTTGCACAGGAAGAACCGCTTGGTGATAATTCAGATGTTGGCCAGCTTCAATCTTCGCTGTTCGGATTAAAATTAAACCAGCATCAATTTATACCAATCATTACAGAACCTGTTGTTAATTACCATATGTACGATGGCCCGCGCGATGATAATAGAAAAAAATTACTTCAACTTGTTGCAAATGATATTCAGACGGTTAAAGGAATTTCTGTAGAACTAGATTCAGTTGATGTAACAGAACTTAACAACAAGGCAATGTTAAGTGTCTTTATTGAAGGAGAAATTCCTTGTGTTCATCTTGTAAATTTACTTGCAAATTATAATAACCGCCGATACTTCAAAATTCCTACTGTAAAAACTGCTGAGTTATCCCTTGCATATTATGTAAGTAAGACAAATAAATTTTTCCCTGAAGATAATACACTAATAATTTATATTGGTAAAGAATATAGCAAGTTAATTTTCCTCGAGGGACAAAAGCTTAAACATGTCGGGGCCACTTTAGATATTGGAACCAAAAATCTTCACACATACGATGTCTATTTCTCAAAGATTCTTCTTGAAATGGAAAATGGCGGTATATCAAAGCTTGATAATATAATTCTTTGCGGTGAAGACAGATCAGAAAATTTAATATTATCGTTTTTCGGAACATTCCCGGAAGCTAATGTTAGCGAATTAAAATTTGAAAACTTCGATACCTCACTCATTACAGATGAGGATGCGAAAAACCTGGCACTCTATGCTATACCAATCTCCTCGGCAATTGAATATTTTGATGAACTGGAAAAATTTCATGTGGGTGTTAATTTCCTTCCGAAATATATTCAGGAGCGTCAGAAGTTCTTTCAATTCGGCTGGCACAGTTATGCAATTCTTCCTTTCTTATTTGGCGCAACATTCTTTTTTACATTCCAGATTTTATCGAGTTACAGGGAAATGAAAGATCTCGATTTTGAAATTGAAAGATTGACCACACTCCAACAGCAAAATCAAGCTCTGGTTGAAGAAATTTCACCTCTCGAACGACGTATTAATAGTTTTGATGCTACTCAGGCAATACTGGATTCTGCTGTAACTGGGTCCGGAATCTGGAATAATGCACTCGTTAAAGTCTCTGATTTTGTTGAACGGAGAAGAAATTTCTGGATAACACGTTTAGAGACAGTTTCCCCCGATGAAGTGAAAGTGGACGGTTATGCTCTTTCGAGGAGTGTGCTTACAGAATTTGCACAAACAAATAATACTGCACTACTCAAATTCATTAACTATGAACCCTTAAGAGAGAAGAGTGCATTTGCTTATACAATTAATTTTAAAATTGGACAGGACACCGTTACAACAAAATGACCAGTAAAGTTAAAAATACCATAATCATGATCCTTATACTTATTGCAATTGTAGCTAGCGGAGGACTGTTTAATTATGTATTTCTTAAGGGTAAAATTGCAGACAGGGAAGCTAAAGTAAAAGATTTAAAATTATTCCAGCTTGATACTGAAGCACTCGAACTACAGTTAGTTTCATTAAAAACGAAAGTAGTCCAGCTCGATTCTATTCTGGAAAATAGAAAGTATAATATTCCATTTAATTTACCTCAATCGGATTTTTTTGATTTTGTTAACAGGGTTAGCTTCTCTTTTTCACCGGATTCTTATGTGAATATTGAATACAACGATATGGAAGTTGGGTCGAATTTTAATATCTATCATTATACTTTGAACGGTATTGCGGAATTTAATGATCTCAATAATCTAATCTATGCAATAGAAGAGAGCAAACTTCTGAAGAAGATTTCTTCTGTAAGCATTTCGAATAATGTGAAAGTGGATACTGATGGTACGCCCCATTACTTGGTTAATTACAATTTTAAAGTTGTGGTTTACTATTCTAACGACGATCGTTTTTTTGTTAAGAGTTTTAAAGAAAATTCACTTGTACCAAATCCTGTTTACGATATTTTCTATCCGCTTATTAGAAATGAAATTCCGCCAAACAAAGATGGATTACTTGATGTTCAATCGGCTTCTTTACTGGCATTAATTCCCGATGGCGCATTTCTTGCCGATGCAAATGGAAACACTTACTTATTGTGGGAAGGGGATAAGGTTTATCTCGGCTACTTAACAAATATCAATTATCAAACTAACGAGGTTAGTTTTGTCCTTAACAAAGGCGGAATAATTGAATCAGTTACACTGAAACTCGATAAAGAAAAAAAGCAGAGTAAATAAAATGAAAAAGCTAATTATCATTTGTCTGTTTATAACATTGTTTACAGATATTGATGCACAGGTTGATCTGAAACAAAAACTTTCAGGATATGTTAACCCGACTGAATTAGTAACTCTTTCGGAAAATATTTCCTTCGACCAAGCTATTCAGGTCTTAAGCACAGTTAGCGAAAAGATAACAGGAAAAAGGATTGTTTCCACTGCCGCCGTTACTGTTCCAACAGGAGTTGAACTTGATAAAATACAATATAAGAAAGCACTATTTATTATTGCACAGTATCATAATTTGATAGTTGAGGAAACAGAATCTGTTATTGTAGTCAAGAAAAAAGATGCTGGCAAGGAACAATTAACAGCAGAAGTTTATGCTTCGGTTGACGACCGCGAAGTTAAAATAACCGCACTTATGTTCGAAGCAAATGTTTCAGAGATGCAGGAGCGAGGAATTAACTGGCAGTTTCTACTTTCAAGATCTGGTCTTTCTATCGGCGGTGATTTTACAAGTGTTCAGGAACAGCAGCAGCAATCATCAAGTACAACGTCACAGGTTCAACAGAAACCACCTGCTTTCGATTTATCGAGTGCATCAACATTTGAAATGGGTAAGTTCAAAGGGAATGCAACTGCACTCTTCAGATTTTTCGAAACCGAAAACCTTGGTGAAATTTTTGCAAGACCAACCGTTACTGTTAGAAATAACATCCAGGGAAGAGCACAGGTAGGCTCTGATTTTTCCATTAAGGAAAGAGACTTCTCCGGTAACCTGATTGACAAATTTTATTCTACCGGAACAATTATAGAAGTTACTCCACACATTTATAACGAAGAAGGAATTGACTATATTTTATTGCAGTTAAAAGTTGAACGTAGTTCCGCAATTCCGGATGTAATAAGCACTGAAATTAGAAAGACCCAAGCAAATACAAGTGTTATGTTACTCGATGGTGAGGAGACTGCAATTGGCGGACTTATAGTATACGAAGAAACTAATATTAGAAGAGGAATTCCTTTTCTTAAAGATCTGCCATGGTGGGTACTCGGAATTAGGTATTTAGCCGGTTATGATTCAAAAGAAGTTGCAAAAAAAGAAATTATTATGCTTATAAAAGCGGAAATACTCCCATCACTAAAAGAAAGAGTTTCAAGGCAAAAAGATAATGAAGTTCTTAAGAAACAAATAAAAGAAAATTCTGAAGCACTGGATAAAATAAAATCCCAGCTTAAGAAGAACGAAGAAGAAAAATAAAGCAAAAAAAATAATTCTTTATCTGAATATTTTACAATAAGTGTAATGAAGCATTCTAATTATGACTCTTCATGTTCGCCTGATATTAATTACGTTCGTAATTCTTATTATTGCATCATTTGCCACGACGTTAATTTACTATAACCTTACCGGGCAACTTTTATCCAAATATCAATCCCAAAACATCCTTAACTCTACTAACGATTTTGTTTTTACGTTTCAGAATTCATTACAGCAGGTTGATGAGGATTTCAACGAGATCTCTCCGAAGCTTGGTGATTTTAAAAATGTTAATTTAGATTCAACCGGCATCGATTTTATTTTTACTCTTGTAAATGATTCATTGATAAGTAATACGGAATTGCGAGTTAAGTCCAACAATTTTTTGAATTTCCGGTCAAGATCATTCAGGCAATTATTTGCCGATAATCCGAATATAGTATTGCGTTATAATAACCTTAATGACGGAAAGATATATTACTATGGTTTTTTAATATCGTCAGAATTTCTTGATAGGATTAGTCAAAAAATTAATGCTGATGTTGCTCTCGTTATAAATGATGCACCGGTCGAGATATCAAGGTCGAATAAAAATCAAACTTACCTTTTAAGCATTATTAACGCTATTAACAATCTTAAATTCAAAAACAATTATGATATTTTCAGTGAAGAATTAGAGTCTGCCGATTTCGAATCAGCCAAGATTGCACCGCGTCAAATTTTAACACCCGGCGGAAAAATCAGTTTTATTGTTTTCAATACTTTTCAGGAAGGTGTAAACTTTAGAGGGACTTTAAAAAATGTAATGTTCATTATCGTTATTTCGGGCAGTGCCCTTACCTTTATAGTTGTTTTGCTTTTCACCACAAAGCTTAGAAAACAAATTGCGCTTTTAAGTGAAGCCGCAGAAATAATAAAACAGGGAAACCTGGAACATCGAGTCCCGATAATTTCTAAAGATGAAGTTGGAAAACTGGGTGAAACATTTAATTCAATGCTGGATGAAATTAACCGAAAAGAAGAATCTGAAAAAGAATACACAGAATTTATTACACTGTTAAATCAAAACCCAACCTTAAAAGAAGTATCGGAAGCTGCACTTACAAAAATTATTAAATCAACTAATCTTGCCTTTGGTGTTCTATATCTGGTTGAAGAAAGTAATCTCAGGTTAATTTCTTCTTCCGGTGTTGGTCAGAATATTGTTCAGCCGATCCAGAGTATGGAACTTTACAGCAACGCAATAGAGAAAAAAGAAGTTGTAGAATTTAATTTTCATGAAAACTTTCCGGAAATAAAGACAGGACTTGCATCAGTAAAATTAAAATACATTTTAATTTATCCTATTATCAACAATAAAGAAACAATTGCAATACTGGAACTGGCTTCGGAATCAGAACCGGGTGGTAAAATAAAAGAGTACATAAATAACATTCATGAGCAACTTGCTATCGGTTTAGTCAATGCAAGATCGTTAGAGCAACTTGAAAATATTGTCCAGGAACTGAAAAGACTGAATGAAGAATATCAAAAACAGAATATGCAGATATTGGAACAAAACGAGGAACTAAAAGAATTACATAAACAGATAAACGAAAAAGCAATTGAATTAGAAAAACAGAGGTTGAAAGCAGTTGAACTTACTAAAGTTAAATCCCAGTTTCTTGCCAGCATGTCGCATGAATTGAGAACGCCGCTTATATCGATTCTCGGGTTAACTGAACTCATATTAAGGACGATTTTACCCCGATCAAATCTAAAGAAAGACTTGGTATTGTTTACAGGAACGGGAAAAAACTTTTAGGAATGATAACCAATATTCTCGAATTCTCTAAAATTGAATCGGGTAAGATTGAGACTAAGAAGGATAACTTTTTATTGAACGATCTGCTCGAAGAGATAAAACAGAACATAGAACCGATTTCTCAAGAGAAAAGAATAAAATTTATTATAAAAAAACCATCCGGTAAAAATTTTCTTGTTAATACTGATAAAAGCAAAATTGAGCAAATACTAAATAACTTGCTGACCAACGCGGTTAAGTTTACTGAAGAAGGTGAAATACTTCTTTTGGTAAATATAGAGAATAATAACGGTCTTGGTTTTGTAATTAAGGATACCGGAATTGGAATCTCAGAAGAAAATCAGCAATTGATATTTTCAGAATTTCGTCAGATTGATGGAAGCACATCGCGTAAATACGGCGGAGCCGGATTAGGATTAGCTATAACTAAGCGATATGTTGAATTGCTTGGAGGGACCCTTTCGGTTAATAGTGTGGTTGGCAAGGGAACTGAGTTTAGTTTCACAATAGGTGAAGCAATTCTGGATGTAATTGACATCCCGGATCAAAAATTCCTTGTTCTGGATGAAGAAACAGGAAATCATTCACAATCGCAAACGGTAATGATTAATTGTAACAAAACTGAAACTAAAAAATTGATTGCGGATTACCTTGGCTCTTACAATTATAACATTCTTCCATTTGGTCCGGATGATCTTCAAAACCCGTCATTCAATCTTGCTTCTGAAGATTCTATAATATTTTGCTTCAACGAAAATCAACCGGATATTTGGCAAACTGTTTTAAACCTTAAAGCGAACTTATCAACACAGGAATGTAATGTTATAATTATTTCAATACTGGAAAAAGAAAAGGTCGGATGGATGCTTCCTGTGCACGACATTCTGGTAAAACCGCTTACACAAAATGGAATAAGAAATTTAATTGGTAAAATAGAATCTTTTGCCGAATCAAAAGTGTCAAGAATTTTATTTGTCAGCCCGAACAAGGAAGAGTTTACAATAACATTCGGCAAAGATAACTTTATTGAAAAAGTAAATTTTTATCAGGATCCGGATGAAGCTTTAAATGATCTTAATAGAGAATCTTTTCAGATATCACTTATAGACTTTGATTCTTTTCAAACAGAGGCATTGAAATATTTATTTAACATAAGCCGACATAAACTAACCAGAAATGTTTATTCTGTTTTCTATTCCAATAAAGACTCTTCCGGAATTGATTTTCTAAAATTGAATGGGGAATTGGAAAAGCTTACACTAAAAAATAAGAATCACCCGCTGGATGTATTAAAGGATTTGAAAGACCGGTTGAAGATAGAAGAAAATTTAGTAAATCAAAAACAGAAATTAATTGAAGAAAATGTTATTGATAATTATTCTGCTGAGTATAAAGGAATTAATGCAGACTCGAAGCATAAAGTATTGATTGTTGATGACGATCCGGATACACTTTTCACAATTGGTGAAATTGTTAAAGAGATGAACTACGATACTATATTTGCGCATAATGGAATGGAGTGTTTGGTAATGCTTAATCATATAAAGCCGGATTTAATATTACTCGATATTATGATGCCGCAGATGGATGGATTTGAAACTATTAAAAGAATAAGAAGCGATAACCGGTTTTCTTCTATTCCAACTATTGCTCTTACAGCTTACGCAATGCTGGATAATAAAAATGTAGTAACTAAAAACGGTTTTAATGATCTTGTAACTAAACCCGTTAATTCATCTCTTCTTGAGTCAAAAATTAATCTATATATAAAGAGTAAGGTAAGTTTATAATGAAAAAAATTCTTGTTATTGATGATTATCCCGATAATGTATTTCTCTTACAAGACCGTTTGGAGAAAGAAGGTTTCGAAGTAATAAAAGCATACGACGGTGAAATGGGAATTCAAAAAACATTTTCTGAAAAGCCTGATTTAATTCTTCTGGATATTATGATGCCCGGCGTCTCCGGGTATGACGTATGCAAAACATTATCAGCAAATGACGATACAAAACTGATTCCGATAATTCTTTTAACCGCACTTACAGAAGCTGATAATTTACGAGCGGGACTTCAGGCCGGTGCGTTCGATTATATCAAAAAACCGTTTAACAAAACAGAACTTGTTGCAAGAATAAATTCCGCACTCAGATTCAGCGAAACAAACAAATTTCTTATCGAGATTGAAAAAATAAAAACTTTTGCAGCTACCGTTGTTACTGCCAACCACGAAATTAAACAGCCGTTAACATTAATCAATCTTTCTACTACAGCCATACGCAGGGAATTAACAAAAGAAAGTCCATCCAATGATGTTGTAATAAAACGTGTTGAGTTTATAGAAAATGCTGCAAGAGATATTATTAAAGTTCTAGAAAAAATGGGCTCGATTAAAAAACCGGTAATTACACCTTACGTTAATAACCTTAATATAATCGACTTGAATTCTGACGAGCAGAAAGCTAATTGATTAATTCCCTGATTACGTTTAGCATCTCTTCAAAGTTGTATGGTTTGCTTATAACCCGGTTTACCTGGTTTTTATTTTTTTCTTCATTTGAATAATCACTCTGTGAACCGGTCGCAAGTATTATAGGGGTGTTGAGTTTCATTTCTCTAATTTTTTTTATACAGGTAAGTCCATCCATGTCCGGCATCTTCTGATCAATAATCATAAGGTCGGGGGAGTTTCCGTTATTCAATTCCTTAATTACTTCGTCTCCGTTGGCTGCTGTTATAACCTTGAATTCATAAGATACTAATAACTCGGCAAGTAATTCTCTAAGGATATCTTCATCTTCAGCAATTAATATTGATTTGGTCTTTAGTTCAACTTCCTCTTTTAAGTTAGGAACTGCCGGAAATTTTAATGTAAATTCCGTCCCTTTATTTTTTTCGCTCGCAACTTTTATTACTCCACCGTATTCATCAACAATTCTTTTTACTATCGAAAGTCCGATACCGCTGTTTTTCTTTTTAGATTTTGTAGAAAAATTACTATTGAAAATAAATGGCATAACAGATGGATCTATTCCTTCTCCATTATCAGAAATTTTTATTTGAATAAATGATCCAGCTTCGAATAATTTTGGATCTCCACTTACAGGTTTTGGATTAGAAGACCAGATACTGATAATTCCTTTCTCTTTAATTGCTTCCGAAGCGTTGATAATTAAATTCATAAAGATTCTGTATAAGTCCGAATACCTTCCTTCAACAAATGAGAGTTTCGATTCCAGCTTAAGGTCAAAAGTTATTTTGTCTTTAAGATGTATTGATATTGTATTTATTAAATCCGCTAAAAGTGTATTCAGGTTTATTCTTTTCTTCTTGTAAAATTTATTTGAATTTTCCGAAAGCAAATCCTCTATTATTTCTGCAGCCATATAAGTCCCGTTCTCGATGCTGCTTATTAACGGAATAACATCTTCGGGATTAGATACTTTTTTCTTGAGGAGTTCTACACTGTTTAGAATTCTTGTAAGAATATTATTCAGATCGTGGGCAATATGACTGACAGGAGCCGAATCTTCTTTCTGTTGCATTCTACTTCAGATTATATTTTATGATTTTCGAATAAAGAGTTTTCTGACTGATCCCCAAAACCCTCGAAGTATTTTCACGGTTCCAGTTATATTGATCCAACGCTCGTTTAATATGCGACCTCTCCAGTTCATCAAGCGAAACGAGTGAGCCGTCCGCCCTAACAAAATTTGAGAAGTCAAAATCGTCTTTTGGAATGTTCAAATCTTTTGGTTGAATAAGATCACCATCGGAAAAAATAACCGCCCTTTCAATAATATGATCGAGTTCTCTAACGTTGCCCGGAAAGTTGTAACGCATTAATTCTTTCTTAGCTTCTTCGGATAATCTTTTAATCGATCTTACCGGAGATTTCTTTTGAAGGAAATATTCGGCTAAAAGTAATACATCGCTCTGTCTTTCTCGTAGCGGGGGAATAGTAAGTGTAATTACATTTAACCGGAACAACAGGTCCCTTCTGAAATTTTTGTTCTCGGCTTCCTGCATAAGATTTTTATTTGTAGCTCCAATTACTCTTACATTGGACGATAAATTTGCAATTCCTCCAACTCTTCTAAATTCTCCGTTTTCAAGAAAACGTAAAAGTTTTGGTTGAAGAGATAAACTCATTTCACCAATCTCATCAAGGAATAAAGTTCCTCCATTTGCAATTTCAACAAGCCCTTGCTTTGAGGTCTTGGCATCAGTGAATGCTCCCTTTTCGTATCCAAAAAGTTCGCTCTCCATTAATTGATCTGGTAATGAGGCACAATTAATTGCTACAAACGGTTTATCTTTTCTTGCGGAGTATTTATGAATGTATTCGGCAAAAATTTCTTTGCCGGTTCCAGTTTCTCCTTCGAGCAGAATATTTGATTCCGATTTCGCTGCTCTTTCGGCAAGTTTAACTACATTTTTAATGCTATCACTTTCACCAATAATAGAGTTTGGAATTACCTGGTTAATTTTTGTAGAGAGAATTTTATTTTTGATTATTAAATCTCTGTGCTCTAATGCTCTATCGATTGTTAAACAGAGTTGACCGAACTCATATGGCTTGGTAATAAAGTCATATGCGCCCTGTTTAATACAGTCAATTGCTGTTCTTACATCTGTTTTGGCAGTTAATACAATTACCTGTGTAGAAGGATGATTTTCCTTTACATATAGCAGAACTTTTTCGCCGTGAACTTCTCTCATTTCAAGATCTAATAAAAGAACGTCGTAGGATTTCTTCTTAAAATTTTCAATTGCATCTTTACCGTCGTAAACAGTATCAACATTATGTCCTTCGTTTACAAGTTCTTCTTTTAAGAGATAACAAAGAGTTTCATCATCATCGGCAATTAATATTTTGGTGTCTTCCATTTAAGTGTATCGATTAATTTTTTCTAAAAATAAAGAATTTTAACCATAAATCCTTGATAAGATCAAAATGATTTTTGATAAGTAAAAATAGGAAATTAGAACAAAATTGATGAAAGGAAGGTTTGTATTTTTAGAAGGGATGGTTTATATTTGTGCCTCAAATTTTGATGGAGGGCGCGTAGCTCAGGGGTAGAGCATATGCCTTTTAAGCATAGGGTCGGTGGTTCGATCCCACCCGCGCTCACTAATTATGTTGAATTCTAATTTAATATCGAATCTTAATTGGTGGTGGAGAATTAATTCTCTGCCATCCTGATACTATTTAAATAATTAACTTAACAAAAGCCGTGGATGGTAGAACCGTTCACGGCTTTTTTGTATTCGGCCGTGAACTTCCATTAAACGGCTTTATTTTTTTTAAACCAAAGGAGGTTCACAATGTCCAGCAGTAAAATCGTATTTCTTGAACAGAACAAAATTCCAGCAAATTATTACAATATCCTTGCAGATATGCCTGAACCAATAGCACCACCTCTTCATCCGGGTACAAAAGAACCGGTTGGACCACAGGATCTATCGGCTATTTTCCCCATGGATCTTATCTTACAGGAAGTTTCATCCGAAAAATTTATTGAAATACCGGATGAGGTTCTGGACTTTTATAGAATAAGCCGTCCGACACCATTGATAAGAGCATCTAATCTCGAAAAGTATCTTAACACATCTGCAAAAATATTTTTTAAGTATGAAGGTGCTAATCCAACCGGAAGTCATAAAACCAACACTTCTTATGCTCAGGCATACTACAATAAGAAAGCAGGAATAAAAAAACTTGTAACAGAGACAGGTGCGGGACAGTGGGGAAGTTCATTAGCTATGGCATGCAAGCATTTCGGTTTAGAGTGTGAAGTATTTATGGTAAAGGTAAGTTATCATCAAAAACCTTATAGGAAAACATTAATGAATCTATTTGGAGCAGAAGTCCATGCAAGCCCATCAATACTTACAAATGCTGGAAGGAAAGTATTAGAAACTGATCCCGACTCTCCCGGGTCACTTGGAATTGCAATAAGTGAAGCAATTGAAAAAGCTGTGCAGAGAGATGATACAAATTATAGCTTAGGCAGTGTTTTAAATCATGTGTTGTTGCATCAAACCATAATTGGAGAAGAAGCGCGCATTCAATTTGAAATGATTGATGAATTCCCCGATGTTGTAATAGGTTGTGTAGGCGGTGGAAGTAATTTCGGAGGAATAGCATTTCCATTTCTAAGAGATAAATTTAATGGGTCAAGAAAGGATCTCAAAGTAATTGCTGTAGAACCAGAATCGTGCCCTACTCTTACAAAAGGTAAATTTGATTATGATTTTGGTGATGAGGCATGTTTGACGCCCCTCTTGAAAATGTACACGCTCGGTCACGAATTTATTCCACCCAGTATTCATGCGGGTGGATTGAGATACCATGGAGCGGCTCCAACAATTTCGCATCTTTATAATCTCGGATTTATAGATGCTTCTGCATACAACCAGAATGATGTATTTGATGCAGCAAAAATATTTGCGCAGACAGAAGGAATTGTTCCCGCGCCGGAAAGCTCTCATGCAATTAAAGAAGCTATCGAACAGGCAATCAATTGCAAAGTTGAAGGTAAGTCGAAAACAATTTTGTTCAATCTATCCGGGAATGGATTTTTAGATCTCGGTGCTTATGAAATGTATTTGAACAACAAATTATAATTGGTGACTACAAATGCGGGGTGAGTCCAACTTATTCCGCATTTATTTAATAAGTATTATTGTTATATCCATAACATTTGTTCCGGTAGGTCCAGTTTTAATAAGTCCACCAACTTTATCGAAGAAGTTGTATGAATCATTGTTATTAATGTAATCTAAAATATTCAGATTCAGTTCGATTGATTTATTCATAATCTCTTTACTAGCAATTGCGCCGGCAGCATCGGTTGGTCCATCGGTACCGTCTGTACCAACACTTGCTATTAAGTAATCGAATTTTACGTCACCCATTTCATTTAATGCAGAAAGAACCAATTCCTGATTTCTTCCCCCTTTTCCATTACCTCTAATTGAGACTGTTGTTTCTCCACCAAATAGAAAGCATGCGCGTCGAGTTAGCGGCTTACTTTCGTTAAAAATCTGTCTGGCAATTTCAGCAGAAAATTTTCCAATCTCTCTTGCTTCTCCCTGAATGTTATCCGAATACAATAAAACATTGTAACCAAGAGATTCAGCTTTTTCTTTCGCATTTAGAAGAGCTTCTTTATTATTGCCAAGTATGATATTGGTGGCGCTATCAAATACTTTATTCCCCGGTTTAATGGTTTCGGGAATTTTACCATCAATGCCTCTTAAAATATAATCTAAAACGTTGGTAGGTATGCGCTCCTTTATTTTATATTTTATAATAATACTTAATGCATCATTAAAAGTGGAGGGATCGGGCGAGGTTACTCCTCCTGCAATTGCTTCCAGTGGATCGTTAATAACATCGGATAAAATTAAACTTACACATGTAGCCGGGTAAATTGCAGCAGCCAATTTTCCTCCTTTTATATTAGATAAGTGTCGACGGACTATATTCATCTCTTCTATGTTAGCACCGCTATTGAGGAGAAGTCTGAAAACCGCTTGAAGTTCGTTCAGATGAATTTCATCTGGTAATTTTTCAAGAAGAGACGAACCGCCACCGGAAAGAAGACATATTACCAGATCATTTTCATTGGCCTCTTTTCCCAGTTCTAAAATTTCTGTCCCGGCTATTAAACTGTTTTCGTCAATAACAGGGTGTCCGCATTCAATAATTTTAATTATTTCACACGGTGCTGAATGATCATATTTAGTCGAAACTATTCCGGTAAAAATTTTACTTCCTAACAAGGTTTCTATTTCATAAGCCATATAAGCAGATGCCTTACCTGTTCCTACAACAAAAATCCGGTCATATTCGTCCAGATTGAATTTTAGGTTATTCACAATCAAATAATTTCCTTCAAGCATCACTCTTCTGTGAATTAGCTCAATAGGTTTAACTGAATTAATAGCGGAATTGATGATCTGGTATAGGTCGGTTTTTAATTTATTCATTTTGTCCTCATGCAAAAATAAAAATTATTTACAAGATGAAAGATAATATTGTAAATTGTGCACTGAGAAATAAACTTTATGGAATTGTGTGAACCCCTATCTTCAAGTATTTGTTGGAAGTTTTTTATTAAGTATAGTTCATGCTCTTATTCCCAGTCACTGGCTCCCTTTGGTTGCAATTGGTAAAGCAGAGAAATGGAGTTCTTCTGAAACTACTACAGTTGCAATTATAACAGCAGTATCTCATACATTCAGCACTGTTGTTATAGGAATAATCGTTGGGCTGGTTGGTTATAAACTTTCGGAGACTTATCACTACATAACCCACTATATTGCGCCGGTAATTTTAATAGTGCTTGGACTGATCTATTTTTATCTTGAATTCCGTCACAGTAAAATTAAGACTGCCCACAACCATCATCATGTTGATATTGATGGAATTGTTAAGAACAGAAAGTCAAAACGATCGATTATACTTACATTAAGTATTGCAATGTTCTTTTCGCCATGTCTGGAAATAGAAGTTTATTATTTTACTGCCAGCCGGTTAGGGTGGATGGGAATAATAATTGTCTCAACCGTTTATTTTTTTGTAACTGTAATCGGAATTGTATCGCTGGTTTATCTGGCATCCAGAGGAACTCAGAAACTTAAATGGCATTTCCTGGAACATCATGAAAAATTGATTAGCGGTGTAATTCTAATTCTTGTAGGACTGCTAGCGTTCTTTGTTGATTTTTAATTTATAAAATTATGATTGATTACTTAAATATTGGATGCGATAGAAATTGAATCTTTAGAGATGCCGTTAAAGTTAATAACTTCCATTCAGCAATTTAGGATGATCTTTTATCAATGAAAAAAATATCATTTGTAATAAACGGTTTACTTAAGAATATAAATAGTAGAACCAAAGAGATAGAACTTCTCCTGGGCAAGGACTTCGATATATCATTTC